>NZ_DBGS01000003.1:0-14256 GCF_002295455.1 Thalassospira sp. UBA848
TTTTCCGTTTCGTGAACTGACCCCTGCTTGGTGGTGTAGAGCATCCGGGCCCGCATCACCTCGAATGAGTAGCCCCGGCCATCGCGGTTCTTGTCCTTGGCCAGCCGGTTGATCGACTCCGTGAAGGCATTGGTGACTGGGATGTCGTCAATCCAGGCAGCCAGCGCCTGCTCAGCATCTCGCCGGCTGGCACAGTCCCAGATGTGGTAGAACCGCTCCTTGTGCTCGTAGGCTGCCAGGAGCTGGGGGAAGGCCCCCATTCAGGTTTCCATGATGAGACGTTCGCGGTCGGAGACGTCGTGAGCCCGCTTCAGCAAGGTCTTCCGGTCACCCTTGAGGGTTCGGCGTTGGTTGGCCTTCAGCTCCTTCCTGAGCCCCTTGCGGACCTTCTCCAGGGCTTCGTTGGCCATACGCACAACATGGAACTTATCGACCACGATGCGGGCCTGTGGCAGCGCCGCCTGGACGGCACGGCGATATGGCTTCCACATGTCCATGCTGACGATCTCGATCTTGTCGCGCTCGGTCATGCTCATGAGCCGCTTCGTCACTGCCTCCTGCTGACGACCGGGCAGCAGGTCTAACAAGGTACGCTCCTCCAGGTTGGTCAGGATGCAGAGGTAGCGGCGGTTCAGGTACAGCTCGTCGATACCTAGGTAGCGGGGTGTCTCGAAGCGGTGCGCACTTGCGGTACCTCGCAGACTTCGCCAGGTTGCCGATCCAGGCACCGGAACCCCCCAGGGCGATCAGGGCCAAGGTGCCCAGACAGCAGGCCGACGCGAGCAGGCTGCAACCCCGCCTGCGATTAACGACTCGCGACCGGATTGTGACTCGGAATTCAACTCTGATATTGCAATTACACCTTCTACGGCCTTGTTCGATAGGTTAAGCTTGAGGCCGTAGTCAACTACGGAGTCAAGGCAAATGCCGGATGAAATGAACTCATTGACCATCGGGGGGCTGGCTAAGGCGGCGAACGTCTCAGTTGAGACCATCCGCTACTACCAGCGACGTGGGTTAATACCTGAGCCCCAGCGTCCTCTCGGGGGTATTCGACGCTACGGTCCCAGCGATATCGGCAGGTTGAGCTTTGTGAAAACATCGCAGCAGTTAGGCTTCAGTCTCGATGAGGTCAGCGACCTGCTCCGACTCGAAGACGGCACCCACTGCCAGGAAGCCAGCACTCTCGCGGAGCGCAAGTTGCACGACGTACGTGGGAAGATCGAAAAGCTACAGCAAATTGAGGTTTTACTGAGCGCCATGGTTGATCGGTGCTGCGCCCAAGAGGGCAATATCTCGTGCCCCTTAATTGCGTCATTACATGAAGGGGTTGGGCGAAAATTTTGTACCTACCCTAGCCAGAGTGGGCCCCCTGCCAAACCTCAGTGACAAAGGGCAACCCCGCAGGCCCTCAGAATGTCCAGTGTGACCAGCAGAGTACGGCGGGGAAGTTTTTGGGCAACAGCCCCAAACAGAGGTGCTATTAGGGCGTAGGCAATCATCTTCAGGGCCAGCGCAATGCCGAGCACCTGGCCCGCACTGCCGCCCGTCAGTCATGGGCCAGCGGCGCCAGCGCCACCGTCGTTAGCCCGGTCCCTGCCAGAGCGATTAGCTGGGCACTAGAAAGGCGTTGGTAGGTGTGAATGATCAGTGGGGGGGGAAAGATGCTCAATGGCCATAGCTCGAATCAGTCTGCGGTGTGGTGTAACGATTCAATAAATCGGGGAACCGGCGATCGATGACCGAATAATCCCGTAACGTAAAGCGAGCGTGGCGTTCACAAAATAACGGGCGGTTCCTTTGGTCTTGACGAATTGCTGCCTACTATAAGCAATGCCCCCCTCAAGAGCGAAAGTACTGTGGGCTAATGCCTTTCACTGGAACCCCATAGCGAAGAACTGCGTATGAGTAGCCTCCATGAAACCGCCTATCCGCGATTGAAGGCGGTGGTCTCGGATCAAGAACTGGCAGAAATTTATACACCCTCTACCCAGGAACGATCCTTTGCCCGAAAGCACGGTCGAACTCCGGCTGCTCGTGGCGCCCTACTCATTCTCCTGAAAACAGTGCAGCGTCTGGGCTACTTTGTCCATCTCAAAGCCGTTCCCCAATCCATTACAACGCACATTCTGGCGTGCGACGACCTTTCACATCTCGCATTGAGCCAGCTCAGGGTCTACGACCGCAATGGCGGCGCCCGTCAGCGGATGCTGGAGACGGTTCGTCAACAGGTGGGCATCAAGGCGTTCACCGTTGAAGGCAAGGCAATTGTACGGGAACTAGCGCGTGAAGCGGCCACCACCAAGCAGGACCTGGCGGACATCATCAATGTGGTGATTGAAGAGCTGGTGCGCCAGCGTTTTGAGTTACCGGGTTTTTCAACGTTGCAACGGACCGCGCGTCAGGCTCGCAGCACGGTCAATACCGGTTACTTTCGGACGCTCAATGTGGGTTTGACAGCGCATCAAAAAAACGAATTTGACCAGTTGCTGCAAGTGCCGGATGATTCCCCTCATACCAGTTGGCATAAGTTGAAACAGGAACCCAAAAAGCCGACCAATACGGAAGTGAAGAAGTATCTTCAGCACCTGGAATGGCTTCAGGGTTGGTGTCAACAATTGCCCGCTGTTGATCACATTCCCGCCGCCAAATATCACCACTTCATACTGGAAGCACGAGCGCTGGGCGCGGCCAACATCAAGGCCATGCAAAGCACCAAACGCTACGCTTTGATGGTTCTGCTGGTCCATGCCCAATTGCGTCGCGCGATGGACGATGCGGTCGACATCTTTGTTCGCAAGATGCGCAACATCAAAACCAAGGCAGAAGCCAACCTGAACCAGTATCACCTGGATCACATGAAACGCATGGACAGGCTGGTGGCTCAACTGCGTGACGTACTGACCGCCGTCCAGGAAGCGCCAACGGACTCCGAGCGAGGTGCCCGAGTGGCGGCTGCCATCCAGAGCGATCCTGATGAATTACTGGCAGAGTGTGAGGAACACATGGCCTATGCTGGCAATAACTTCATCCCGTTCATGCTGCAACCCTACCGCCCGTTACGCCCCCTGTTATTCAATTGCCTTGAACTACTGGATCTGGCGGCAACCAGCCACGATCAATCTTTGATTGAGGCGATTGCGACTCTGAAAAAGCACCGGCACAGCCGTAAGGAATGCCTTGTCCTCAGTAGTCAACCCGTCGACGTGTCCTGGCTACCGGAGCGTTGGCGCCGTTTGGTATTGGGGACCGGGCCAAGCCAGCTGCCCCCCGGGATGGTCTACCGGAAGTATTTCGAGCTGGGCGTACTGACACAGGTGAAGCGTGAACTGATTTCCGGCGATCTCGCGGTCGCGAATAGCGACCAGTACAGTGACTACCGCGATCAGCTGGTGGATTGGAGTGTCTATGATGCCCAGATAGCGGACTACAGTGCGATGATTGATATCGAATCCGACCCAGCCGCTTTTGTGGTACAAGCCCACTCCCGGTTGAGCGAAACGGCCGACCGCATTGACCGTGGCTTCCCGGAGAATGAATACGCCGTCTTCCATGGTGAAGATCTGGTGATCCGGAAGCACCGCCGTAGAGCGCCTCCGGATGGGTTAGCTGAGATTGATAAGCAGTTATCCCAAAATATGCCCGAAAAGAACATTCTCGACATCCTGGTGGAAGCCGAAAAATGGCTGGGCCTCCACAAACGCTTTGGGCCACTTTCCGGATTTGAGGGCAAGCTGGACGACCCCCGTACCCGCTTTGTTTCGACCTTATTTTGCTATGGCTGCAATCTCGGGCCAACTCAGACCGCGCGATCCATCACGACGCTTAATCGCCGGCAGGTGTCCTGGCTCAACCTGCGGCACGTCACCGAAGAGCGCCTGGAGCAGGCGATTGTACAGGTTATCAATGCCTACAACCGCTACCGGCTGCCGCGACACTGGGGAACTGGCCAGCGGGCCGCCGCCGATGGCACAAAATGGAACCTGTACGAACAGAATCTGCTATCGGAATACCACATACGGTACGGTGGCTATGGCGGGGTGGGCTACTACCACGTCTCGGACAAATACATCGCGCTGTTCAGCCACTTCATTCCTTGCGGCGTTTATGAGGCCATTTACATCCTTGATGGACTGATCAAAAACGACTCCGATATCCAGCCTGACACCTTGCATGGCGATACTCAGGCGCAAAGTGCGCCCGTCTTCGGGTTGGCTTACCTGCTGGGTATCAACCTGATGCCCCGCATCCGGAATCTGAAGCAGCTGGTGTTCTACAAGTCTGACAAACGCCAACGGTATGAGCACATCAATGCTTTGTTCAGCGAGACTATCAACTGGAAACTGATTGAAACCCATGTGCCGGACATGCTCCGGGTGGCGCTATCGATTAAGGCTGGAAAAATCGCACCGTCTACGGTACTGCGACGTTTAGGTACCGCAAGCCTCAAGAACAAACTCTACTTTGCTTTCCGGGAACTGGGGAGGGTCGTTCGGACAACCTTTCTTCTGGACTACATTGGCAGCGTGGAGTTGCGGCGAACCATTCATGCGGAGACGAACAAAACGGAAGAGTTCAACCAGTTCGTGAAATGGCTGTTCTTCGGCGGCGAGGGGGTGATCGCCGAGAATATCCGTCACGAGCAACGGAAGGTGATCAAATATAACCACTTGGTGGCCAACCTGGTCATTCTTCACAATGTGGAGTCGATGACGTTAACCCTTAAAGATCTCAAAGAGCGCGGTCATCATATTGATCACGATATTCTCAAAGGGCTGGCCCCATACCGCACGGACCATATCAACCGATTTGGCGATTATACGCTTGATTTTGATCGGCAGGTTTCACCCATGAGCTACAACGCCAAAATAATTTAAATACAATAGGTTAAGGCAAATTTTGGAGGATTGCGTCAGAATCGTTGCCGACCCTCGCAAACGGGCGGTGGCGTTTGATCCGATGGATGAATATCAGCACGAGCGCGGTTTCTTTCGGATTACAAGCCTTGAGGAGGTCCGGGCATATATGGCTCGAAACTGGCGGCGCAATTTCAAAATTGCCTATGTGCCGCCATCCGGGCAGGAAATGAAGGCTCTTGACCTGCTGTCAAAGCTTTTGAAGGTCGCGCAAAAGCCATTTTTTGACGGTGCGGATAATCGCCAGATGACGCTTTTGGTCGAAGAAATGAACATTTCTTATCCAGTATCAGGTGTGCCGCATGCCTTGGGCGGATTTCCTGATTTGTGTTCGCGTGGGCGTCATTTCGGGGTGGAGGTGATCGGGCTTTCACAGCGAATTGCCGAAGTCAATACCCGGTTTCGGGGCAATTGCACGGAAACTTATGTTTTTCGGCAAAAGGGGCCGCGTGATCTTAAGGCCGCTGCCGATGAATTGGGTGACGTGAAACCGTTGCAAATCCAAGCGTTGCAGCCGCACCAGTACATTCACGAAAAAGATGGGGTCATTACCTACGGGAAAAACTGAAAATCGTGAATTTTCCTATGTAACGTAATCTAACGTTACCTAGATTTGCCGCCCACCAAAAACGGGCGTAACCCGGTTGTCGATGAAGACAGCCGGGTTTTCTTTTGCCGGTTGGGTGGAGTGGAAAAGGGGGTTTTCCGTGAGTTCAAAAAGTTTCGTGATGGGTGTCGCCGCAACTGTGGCTGCGATGTTCGTCTATGACAAATTCATTAAGCCGAACATGTAACGGCTAAGGGGGAACAATGAAGGGCGATATTAAAACTGTTGCGCTTGTGGCTGCTGGCGTTCTGGTCGCTGGCTATGTCATGTCGCAGTTTCGTAGTTCTGTGCCGCTTCTGGCGCAGGCTCATGACGGCTATGACAGCTAATCCGGGGGCAGCATGACAACGCGAGTTCTTAAACGTATGCCGAACGGTTCGGGCATTGGCGCAGGTCAAACCGCAACGTTCAATCTGCCGCTGGGCCTTACCTATTATCAGCTCGACATTCGCATGTCTGGCGATATTGGTTCTGGTGTTGCGGATATCCCGGTTGCAAACTGGGCCGACGCCATTGGTGAAATTCGTCTTTACATCGACGGTGCGGAAAAAATCCGTATTGATGCTGCCGATCTGGCAAGCATTCTCCAGTATCGCGGGCAGACTTTGCAGGCCGGTGTATTGCCGATCATGTTTGCAAACCCGTCGCAGCGTACCCCGGCAGGCGAAGACGCCCCGGCCTATGGCACTGCTGATGTGCAGTCCATGACGCTCGAAATCGACATTGATAGCGGTATCACGTCGCCAAGCCTGACCGTTTACGGTCTGATGGGGCCGCAAACCCCGCTCGGGCAGCATTACGCAATCAAAAAATATCCGTTCAACGTGGGCAATACCGGCACACGTGAATTGCAGGATATTCCGCGTAATGGTTATGGCCTTCTGGCGATGCATGTTGATACGGCGGATGTGTCGTCGGTCGAACTGGAAGTCAATCAGCGGATCATTCGCGATTATGATCGTGCGCTTGGTTCGGCTAAGGGCATTCAGACCGGCAAGGTCTGGCAGTCCGGCTGGACGCATGTTGATTTGACGGAAAGTGACCGTCTGTCTGACATGCTGATCATGAATGTCGAAGACTTCCGCCTTCGCTTGGAAATGACCGGGACAGGCAATAACAACCTGTATACCGAAGAAATCCGCGAACATCAGCGCTCCGCATAATAGGTGTGCTTTGCCGGGGGCGATGCGTCCCCGGCAAATTGAAAGGGGGATTTCATGAGTGAAGGCAATCAGACCAATCCGGGCGGTTTCGAAGGTGCGCTAGATGGCTTCTTTAGCTATCTCGGGCAGGCGCGTGACGCCATTTTCGATACCTATGCAGGTTGGCAGGCGACCTTTGGCAGTGAAGATGGCAGTGCAAGCGGCTATTCGGAAACCGAAAATTATCCGACTGATTCGGGGTCGTGGTCAGCGCCGCCCGAAGCTGGCGGAACATCAAACACCGCGCTTTATATCGCGGTTGGTGTTGGGCTGGCCTCTGTGCTGTTGCTGACGCGCAAAGGGTAAAAGGCATGGTTCTACCAATCGGGCCGGGGGAAGAAGGTGGCGGCATGCCGGGGGCCGGTGTGCTTTCCGGTCTGCCTTCGTTTGCGGCTCCGGCGCAAAGCATGGCGCGTTCAAGCAGTGGTGGGAACTACGCTGCGATGAATGCACCCTTTAATGTTGGTGGGGCGGCAGAAACGCCGGTTTCAGCCATTGCGTCAGTCTTGCCGTGGTTGAGTGTGTTGGGGGTGGCATGGCTGACCATGAAAAAGTGATGCTGGTGGTTGTGCCGTGGGATCAGCGGGCGGCGGATGATTTCGCCCCCGTGATCCTGCCAGACAATCCACGCGGGCTTGAGGGGCTGAAAAGCGATGTTGATGCCGGAATTGCAACCGTGCTTGGGGTGTATGCCGACCAGGCACGAATTGGGTCCGTTCTGGTTCGGATCGAGCGCGGCGGCAATGGGTCGTATTTCGTTATTGAATGTGCCAACGCCGATCTACCGGGGTTTGATCTGGTCGAAACCTGCATGCCTGCCCTTGAAGGTTGGGCACGAAAGGCCGGGTGTGTTGCGGTCGATATCCCGACGCACCGTCCGGGCCTTGTCTTCAAATTGAAAAAACGCGGCTATCAGGTCGCACAAACAATGATGCGTCAGGGGTTGCAATGAGTTCTAGCCGGTCAAGCAGTTCAAGCAGCACGACAACGCAGCAATATGACCAGCGGGCCGGGGCCGAAGGCGGGTCGATTGCCGCCACGTCCGGGGCCGCTGTCACAATCGACGCAACCACGCCCGAAGCGTGGGATTTTGCTGGTGATGTTGGCGCGGATGCCTTCGATCTGGCGGGGTTGGTTGTGGCAAGCAGCTTTTCACAGCTTGGCGAAAGTCAAAAGCATGTCGGCAATGCGCTGGAAGCTGTTCGCGAAAGTTACAATTCCGATGCTGCTGCCACGCTGGAGCAATTGATCAAGATCGGTGTGCCCGTTTTGGGCGCGGCATTCATTGCAAATTCAGTGTTTCGCAAATAGGGGACATGATGGAAACCAAGATCACGCGATATCAGAGTTATTCCGGCACCATTGCCGCAGGCGATACGTTCGCAATCAACCGGCAGGGGCGATCCGTGACGTGCCTTTCTGCGTCGGATGATTTGGAAATCGTCATTGATGACGGTTCGCGGTCGTTCTTCACTGCCGGGATTTCTATGGAGTTTGACGAACCGTTCTCCAAGGTCCAGTTGCACAATCCGACTGCCGGGCCGGTGACGTTCCTGATCGCGACCGCCATGGGCAAAGTTGATGACAACCGCCTTACGGCATCGGGCAACCTCAAGGTTCTTGATCCGGGGGCAGGTGGCGAAAGCTTTGCCGATGTGATCGCCAGTCAGGCCGATATTCTGGCGATGATGCAGAATGATGAAGATCAGCGCGTTGGCGTAAATTCATTGGGCCAGTCAAATTTCATGCTGAACAGTATTTCAACTTCCGCCAGCGTTTTGATTGATCCGAGTTTGAACACAAACGGCGCAATTTTGCGGTGGTTTCGGGGGTTCTCAAATACATCGTCAAATCACGCGGTCTATATCGACACAGCCGCACCAAGCGGGCCAGACGATGCGACGAAACGCCGTATTTATTACACGCTTGGAATTGCAGAACATTACCAGTTAGAGGGCTTGCCGCTCGGAATTCCAAGCGGTCATGGTCTTTGGGTGATTGGCTCGACTGCAGACAGCATCAGAATTCAAGGGGGTTTTGATTTGCTATGACTGTTTTAACACCTGAAACAGATTACACGCCGCCAAGCGCCGATGAAACAATTATGCAAACGCGGTACGTGTTGAAAAGTGGGGTTGTGATTGTTCGCTCTACAAAGGGCGACGGGTCTGTTAGCGAGGTTGTGCTATGAACAATGACGCGCTTCTTTTGATCGGGGCCGGTGGCCTTGCCTATGCGGCCTATCAGGTCGCCAAGGGCAAGCCTATCACGTCAATTGACTTCGCCAGTGTCGGGCAGATCAGCCAAGAGGTTGATGTTGTCGCCCGCACCATTTGGGGCGAAGCGCGGGGCGAGGGTGAACGCGGTATGCATGCGGTTGCCAATGTCATTATCAATCGCGCCAAAAAAGGCGGATGGTGGGGCAACACGCCGGTTGAGGTGTGCTTGAAGCCTTCGCAGTTTTCGGCATGGAACCGCAATGATCCGAATTTTGATCTGGCGCGAAAGGTGACTACGGAGGATCCATCATTCCGCCTTGCGCTGGAAATCGCCGGGCGGGCCATTGCCGGGACGCTGCCAGATATCACAGACGGGGCAACGCACTATTTCAACCCGAACGTGGTTATGCCGACTTGGGCGAGTGCGCTCAATTACATTACCGATATCGGCAACCATCGGTTCTACGTTTAGGGGCGGTCGATGCAAGGGCATTTCGAACCGAAATATGAAGACGATACGCATGCAGTCGAATACCTGCCGGGGCGCTGGTACGTCTGCAATGCGCTCGACAAATATTCCTGTCTCGAAATCGCGCAATCTATCGCCGATGAAGAAGGGCAAGGAACCGAGGTTCCAAGCAGTTTTGCCGATCAGGCCCAGGACGATTTGCAGATTGATATCTCCAAAGCATATCCGGTGATTGATTGGGAAAAAATAGCAATGGTGGGCGCGGCTGTTCTGTTCGTCGCGGCGCTGGAAAGGGGGTAATCGTGCGTTTGGGTTTGCGATTGCAGATGATTAAGTCAAAGGAGGAAAACGACATGGCGAAACGCGGTGTCAAGGCCAATGGCCGGCTGAAAAAGGGCTATCGCTACGCCAAGGGCGGGCGCGTGGTCAAAGCAAAAGGGCGTAAATAATGCCTGCTTTTGTGCTGCCGTTTGTGTTGGGGGCTGCTGTCGGTGGCGGGGGTGGTTTCCTCGCTGCTGATGGCCTTACGGCTGCGCAAAAGCTGGTGCGCCTCGGGGTGTTGGGTGCTGGTGTCTACGTCGCCGGAAAATATGTAAAGGCGTGGTAAATGCCAGAATTTGACCTTTTCAAACTTTTGCAAGGGGGCGGCGATCTGGCGACCATCGCCCTGTTGTGGGTCATGTGGAAATTTGACCGCCGATTGCTGGCGGTCGAAATCAACCTAAAGGGGGTTCAAAACAATGTGGGATAAGATCAAAGATCGACTAAGCGAGCCGTCCACGTGGGGCGGTTTAGCTGCTGCGACTGTCGGCGTGGGTCAGGTGGCAAAGATCAATGAAGCGCCGCAAGTGGCTGATGTGATCGGGCAGGCCGGACAGGCGTTTGTCATGGGCGATTACGTCACAGCGGGCGCTGTCGGCCTCATGGGGCTGTTTTCCGTCTTCATGAAGGAAAAAGGCAGCAAGTGAGCCAGGTTATTCTTGGCCTGGTCGGCTCATCGATCTCAATTTTGGCCTAGCCGGCCCGATTGTTGGCATGGTTTCGGCCGGCCAAATTCGGGCCAGCTCAAACGCTTTCAATCTTCCTGATTATTCGGCCTATCTGCGATCTGGATAGGCCGATTTTTTGTGCAATTTCCGCATTTGTATGCCCGCGTCGTTTAAGGCGCATGATCTTTTCATTGCGAAATTTGTCATAACTTCGGAGGTTTCGCTTCTTATGCAACCGCCACCGGGCAGAAATTGTGCTTTCTGGAAGGCGGGTTCTTGCTGCAACTTTTGCGATAGCGTGTTGTTCTGGTGTCCCGTTTTCGATTTCCAGCCGAACCGCGTTTACGGTGGCCTCTATGGCCTTGCGATAATCGCGGGTGTATTCCCTGTGATGTTGTCGCTTGTCGGCATCGCGGGCAAATGCCGTGCAAGTATCTGCTAAGTATTGGAAATGTTGGGATAGTCGGCGGAGTTCGTCGGCAGGTAGCGTTTTTAGTGAGGAAATAGGGAAATCAATCATGTGATCCAGTGCGGCAAGGGTTAAATGTAAACCCTTGTTGGGAAACGCATATTAGTAAACCCGCTCACAAGAATAGCGGCGATCAAAATTTTACATAATATATATTATAGAACAAATGTGTAATCCAGAAGATGGGTCTATTGACCCCACCTCTGAGGTCCCCGGTTCCTAATTAACCTCGATCACCAGACCATCATATGCCGGTTCGACATGGTCTGGTGTATCGGCCATCGCCTGTGCGTAATCAAACTGGATGCTCATGTGGGTCATGTAGACCTGTTTGGGTTTGTATTCTTCAACCCATCCCAGAAGCTTTTCCAGATGTGCATGCGTATTATGTGGACGATGGCGCAAGCAGTCCACCACCCAGACATCCAGATCATAGAGATGTTCTTTGGATTCGTCGGGGAATTCAACCACATCAGTTGAATAGGCAAACTTGCCGATTTTGAAGCCCAGCGTCTCGCCATAGCCGTGGTCTTGCGAGAAAACGGTGATCGGGACCCCTGCTGGCTTGATCGGTCCTGTGATAACATGCGGGATTAAAACAGGTTTGAAATAGAATTCAACGCCATCTGGCAGCGGTGTGAAGACATAATTGAAACGGTGATCAATGTCCGAGATCGTCTGCGCATTGGCATAGATATCAATCGGACTTTCCATCGCGACATTTAGCCATCGCACGTCATCAATTCCATGCACATGATCGGCATGTGAATGGGTGAACAGGATCGCATCAACATGATTGATGTTGTGCGTTAGCGCCTGTTGACGAAAGTCAGGTGTGACATCGACCAGGATCTTTTTGCCGGCTTCCTCAATCAGGATCGAGCTACGCAAGCGCCGGTTTTTCGGGTTGTCCGGGTCGCACTTTCCCCATCCAAGGCCAACCGATGGCACACCATTCGAGGAGCCGCAGCCAAGGATGGTTACTTTTGTCACAGTTACTCTGCTCCCAGCGCCAGCAGATTGTTGCGATCTGCTTTTGTAAACAGTTTAAAGAAGTTATCCGTCGTTATTCGCGTGATTTCTTCGACTTCAACGCCCTTGATTTCTGCAAGTTTGGCAGCTGTATGGGCGACATAGCTTGGCTCGTTCGGTTTGCCACGTTTTGGCACGGGGGCCAGATACGGCGCATCTGTCTCGACCAACAGCCGATCTAGCGGGACATCTTCAACGGCCGCCCGGATTTCCTTGGCGGAGTTGAAGGTAATAATGCCCGAACAGGAGATATAGAAACCGATCTTAAGTGCCCGCTGTGCCAGCGTGGCTGAGCTCGAGAAGCAGTGAATGACGCCGGTAAACGGCCCCTTCTCATACTCTTCTTCGAGGATGTCCATCGTGTCGTCATCCGCATCGCGGGTATGCACGATCAGCGGCAAGCCGGTATCGCGGCAGGCCGCGATATGAGCACGGAAGCTTTCCTGCTGCGCTTCACGCGGGGAATTGTCATAGAAATAATCAAGCCCGCTTTCGCCGATGCCGATGACTTTCGGATCGGATGCCTTTGCGATCAGGGCATCGGGGCTTGTAAGCCCCTCCTCGCCTGCTTCGTGCGGATGAACGCCAATCGTGCAATAGATATGATCTGATTGTTCGGCAACGGCGCGAACATTTTCAAAGGTTGTGAGTTTCACACCAATGGTGACCATCATGCCGACACCGGCATTTTTGGCCCGCGCAAGAGTCCCGCTCAGATCATCGGAGAACTGCGGGTAGTCCAGATGGCAGTGGCTGTCGACAAGGGCGACATTCATGCCTTCTCTCCTTCGTCTTCGGTCTCGACATAGCGCGGGAAGACACCCGCCGGCTTCGGGATTTCCGATCCCGGTTTCAGTGCATTGTCCGGACCAAGTGCATCAAACCCGCGTTGCTCATCGCCAAGCACCAGAAGATCAAGGATCTTCGATGCAGAATCAGGCATGATCGGCTGAACAAGGATACCAACGTGTCGAATGACTTCGGCCAGAACATAAAGAACCGTTTCCATGCGTGCCGGATCGGTCTTTTTCAGGCCCCAGGGCGCCATTTCGTCGACATAGCGGTTTGCATCGCCAACAAGGCTCCAGATTGCCTCAAGCCCCTTGTTAAAGGCCTGTTCCTCAAACAGCGGGCGCACGGTGTCAAGCATGCCATGCGCTTTGGCGAGGATCTCCTTGTCTGCACTGGTGAGCGCGCCCGGTGTCGGGATTGCCGCGTTGCAGTTCTTGTGGATCATCGACAGCACGCGCTGGCACATATTGCCAAGATCATTGGCCAGTTCGCTGTTCATGCGGTTGACCATGGCGCGATGGGCAAAGTCGCCATCATTGCCAAACGGTACTTCGCGCATCAGGAAGTAACGCGTTTGATCCAGACCATACTTATCGGTCAAATCATAGGGGTCGATCACGTTGCCGATCGACTTGGAAATTTTCTGGCCTTCGTTGGTCCACCAGCCATGGGCAAAGACGCGCTTAGGGGGCTGAATGCCAGCAGCCAGCAGGAAGGCCGGCCAATAAACAGCATGGAAACGCAGGATATCCTTGCCAACCATATGCAGGTCTGCCGGCCAGTATTTTTCAAGTTTGGCCGGATCCGCGTCGGGATAGCCAATGGCGGTCAAATAATTGGTCAGTGCGTCCAGCCAGACATACATGACGTGATCTTCGTCGCCCGGAACAGGAACACCCCATTTAAAACTGGTGCGCGACACAGAAAGATCATGCATGCCACCTTTCACAAAGCTGATCACTTCGTTACGGCGTGATTGCGGCGCAATAAAATCAGGGTTCTGTTCATAGAACTCAAGCAGACGATCCCCCCAAGCAGAAAGCTTGAAGAAATAGCTGGGTTCAGACACCCACTCCACCGGTGCGCCGGTTGGAGCAAGTTTTTCGCCGTCTTTTTCGATCAGTTCCTTTTCGGCGTAGAACGCCTCGTCACGGACAGAATACCAGCCGTCATAGGAGCCAAGATAGATCTCGCCCTTTTCAAGAAGGGTATTCCAAAGCGCCTGACAGGCCTTTTTGTGGCGTTCTTCCGTTGTACGGATGAAGTCATCGTTGGAATAGTTCATATGAACGGCCAGATCGCGGAAGTTCTGCGACACCTGATCGGTGAAGGACTGCGGATCAATACCCTTGGCCGCGGCCGATTTATCGACTTTCTGACCATGTTCATCGGTTCCGGTCAGGAACATCACGTCATAACCGTCCAGGCGCTTGAAGCGGGCCAGCACATCGCAGGCAAGCGTGGTATAGGCATGGCCAATATGGGGCTTGTCATTGACGTAATAGATCGGTGTCGTGATGTAATAGGGCTGTTTGTGCCCGGTCATGGTCGCAAATCCTTC
>NZ_DBGS01000003.1:14633-20952 GCF_002295455.1 Thalassospira sp. UBA848
TGGGCAGTGATGTCAGGTTCGCATGGTTTCTTCAAGCATGAAGAATGCATTTAGCAAGGCTTGCTTGCGATCAAGATGCAAACCGCGGGTCGCGCCCATCAGTTCGTTGATCTTTTCCCACACCTCTAGCCATTGATCAAGCGGTTGCGCGGCGGCCATGCGTTGCATTGCGGGCAGTTCACCGTCAACGACTTCTCTGGGGGGCTGCCCTGTGGCAGCAAACCGGATCATCCGCGCAAGCCACCAGTGCATTAATTCGGTGATGGTGGCGAAGGCCGCATCCTTGTCTGCAGGTGAAAAACGTTCTGCAAACTTGTGTTGGGCCGCGACATCTGCATTCGGAAGAGCTGCGATGATGTTTACAAGATCGGTATATAGCTCAAGCCCGCCGACATCGTGAAGCTGCAGCGCGCGACCTATACTGCCCTCTGCCAGCCCCGAAAGTGCGTCACGTGCGCCAAGATCCATGTCCGGACAATAGCGCCCCAGCAAATCAACAACCTGATGATCTTCAAGCGGACCAAGGTTGAGGCGACGGCACCGAGAGCGGATGGTTGGCAGCAATCGGCCCGGATGATGGGCAACCAGGATCATCATCGCATTGGCAGGCGGTTCTTCGAGAACCTTAAGGATCGCGTTGGCTGCATTGCGGTTCAATTCATCGGCAGCATCGACAATGACAATACGCCACCCGCCTTCGGCAGAGGTTTTGGACATGAAGTTGCCAACGGTACGCACATTGGCGACCGTGATTTCGCCCTGCAGGCGTTTTTTCTTGTCGTCATACTGGCGTTCAACAACCTTGAGGTCACCATGTCCTCCACCGGCAATACGCCGTGCAACCGGATCCTCAGGATCGACATAAAGGCCGTCATTCTGATCGCCAAACAGGCCAGCACCGCCATTTTCGCCGCCGCCAGACAAAATAAAGCGCGCCATGCGGTAGGCCAGTGTTGCTTTGCCAACGCCCTTGGGGCCGCACAGCAGCCAGGCGTGATGCATGCGTTTGCTGTTCCAGGCATCCAGAATGGTTTTCTCGGCCTCTTCATGGCCAAGAAGTGCATCATTTCGGCGTGGTTCGAAGGGGTTTTCTTCAGCGGGAAGATCGTCCTTGGCCATGTTCGGTTCAGGCCCCCTGCCCGGCAATATGGGACGTAACAGCCAAAATAACCCGTTCACTTACTGTCTCAATATCACCACTTGCATCAATGATGTGACATCTGTCCTTCTCATCAGAAGCAATTTCGCGGAAGCCATCGCGCAGGCGTTGGTGAAATTCCAGCCCCATGCGTTCAAAACGATCTTCCGCTGCACTGACATTGGCAAACCGTTCGCTTGCGCGTTCAAGGCCAAGTTCAAGCGGCAGATCAAAAATAAGGGTCAGGTCGGGTTTAAAGTCACCGATCGCCAGTTGCCAAAGCTTGCGGATATAATCAGCCCCAAGACCATGACCGTATCCCTGATACGCGACAGATGAGTCAGCAAACCGGTCACACAGGACGATCTTGCCGCTATCGAGTGCCGGGCGAATGGTCCGCTCAACATGATCGCGGCGTGACGCAAACATCAAAAGCGCCTCTGTCACGGGATCCCAGCGTCCGGGGTCACCGGTCAGAATAAGGTTGCGGATTTCTTCTGCCCCCGGCGATCCACCGGGTTCACGGGTAACAACAATATCTTCACCCTGATCGCGAAACCACTTTTCAAGACAGCGTATCTGGGTCGACTTTCCGCTGCCTTCTCCACCTTCGAAACTAATGAACAAACCGGGCTTAAGTGTCACCCGTTTGCCCCCCAGAGCAGATATTTGATCGCTGCCCCGATACGGCCGACAAAACCAAGGCGTCCGACATCATGGGCGGCGTAGAGCGGAAACTCGATAGTGTCCTGATCGGGCACTTCGACCTTAAGCATCGCGATCTGATCACCCTGACTGATCGGCGCCGGGACCGGTCCCTCATAAACGACTGATACCTTCATATCGCGGCTTGCGGTACGCGGCAATGTGAGGAGAACTTCCTTGTCTGCGACAAGATCAACCTTGGGTTCTGACCCCAACCAGACATTGGCAGAGCTAACCGTTTCGCCTTCGGCGAACAGGTCATAGTTGTCAAATTCGCGGAAGCCCCAATCAAGGAGTTTCTGTGATTCCGTACGACGCTCCCGAACGGAGTCCAATCCATTGACGACAAGAATAAGACGACGATCATCACGTTCGGCTGAAGCCGTCAGGCCGTATCCGGCAGCCTCGGTATGGCCGGTTTTAAGGCCATCGACACCTGCACTTGTACCAAGAAGCGGGTTGCGGTTTGGCTGACGGATGCCGTTATAGGTAAATTCCTTAACGGAATAGAGTTCATAAAGATCAGGGAAGTTGCGAATGGTATCACGCGCAAGGATTGCAAGATCACGAACCGTAACAAGATGACCCTCTGCGGGCCATCCGGTCGCATTTTTAAAGACAGACTTGGTCATCCCTATTGCGCGGGCTTCTTCGGTCATGGCTTCGGCAAAGGCTTCTTCTGACCCGCCAAGGCCTTCTGCAACCACGATTGCAGCATCATTGCCCGACTGGACGATAATTCCGTGTAGCAAGTCTGAAACCGAAACGTTGGAGTTCACCTCGACAAACATTTTCGATCCACCTTTTCGCCAGGCTTTCTCGCTGACATGGAAGGTGTCGTCCATGGAAACGCGACCATCCTTGATATACTTGAATAGCATATGGACGGTCATCATCTTGGTCATCGAGGCTGGCTCGGTCAGGGTATCCCCTTCCTTGTCAAGCAGCACGGCCCCGGTGTCAAAATCCATAATGAATGCTTCACGCGCATTCGTCTCGATGGCTTGCGCACTTGCAGAACTCATCGACATAGCCATGACAGAACCAAGAATAAAGGCCCCGGCCACTACCCGGTTCAGAGTGTTTTTGAACGGAACTGGCGGCATCAAAGTCATGGCATACAAACCCTGTTAAATAAATTCTCTAACCACCGGGAACCGGTGTATCCGCTGTTTTGCTTATGTCGCAAATTCGGCAGAATTGTGCAACAGCTGCGAGGTCGGCACATTAAATCGCTAGCATAACCTGCCTTTTTCAATCAACAACCAGATGTGGCCGAACCGCCTTCTGCGCACTCTACAACCACTTTTGCGCCGTTTTGTCCCGTTGCAATAACACGTTCGAGAAGAATGTCAGCCTCTGGCACAGTTTCAAGCGGGCCCAGACGCACGCGGTAAAAGGTAGTGCCCTTGACCTCGATCGGCTCTATCTTGCTGGGGGCAAGGTCGTAAAGGCGATTGCGAAGATTCAATGCGTTGTCATAAATGGAAAAGGCGCCGGCCTGTACGTAGATAGATGATGTTGCGACCGGTGTTACTTCTACAATAGCGGCTTCTTCTACCACACCGTCAAGCGGAGCGGATTCAACGCTGGTGTTTGCCGAAGGTGGTGTTAGCTTGATACGGGATGTCGTCGGTTCCCCGCTATCAGCAATGGGACCATCATCCAGACGAACCGTTTCAACGACGTCGCGTGGTGCAGCACTTACAGTGCTTTGCTCCGCGACGCTTACTTTCGGGGCTGCCTTACCCTGTGCGATGGCCGCGATCTGTCGGCTTTCTGCCTCGACCACCTCAACCAGCACCTTTGCCGTGCCTTTGCGCTCGAACCCCAAAAGTTGTGCAGCACGGCGCGACATATCGATGATACGACCATGGGCAAACGGTCCGCGATCATTTACGCGAACCTTGATTGATTTGCCGTTTTCAAGGTTGGTTACGCGAACGATGCTGGGCAGCGGCAAGGTACGATGGGCTGCTGAAACTTCATACTGATCGAAAATTTCGCCATTTGCCGTTTTTTTGCCGTGGAACTTCGGCCCATACCAGGATGCGATACCTGTTTCACTGTATTCGTAATCGACTGCAGGATAATACCACTGACCGGCAATCTCGTATGGATTGCCGATCTTGTAATTTCCGATCTGCGTCGGTTGTGATTGTCCGCCGAGCCGTTTGACGCCATGAACAGCGAGCTGAGTTTCAGCACAACCTGCCAGCAAGATACCAAGTGCTGCGGCCGCCATAGCGAGGCGGCCTTTGGATCGCAAATGTGCCAAGGCACTGTTTCGTGGTTTGGGCATCAAGGTGTCCCCGCTTTTAGATGCTCTGTCCATGCTCGTTCAGATCAAACTGCCGTTATTCGAATTAAGTGTTTTTATCGACCAGCGATCGCGTCGGCCAACGTACCAACAGCGATTGCAAAGTATGTCGAGCGGTTCCAGTGCATGATGGTATGGAAGTTGTTATAAACCATATAGGCTGGGCCTTCACCGTCATTTACGATGACAATTGAGGCATCCATATCCGCAACAGGCAAGTCTGCGCCACTTGGCATCCGAACACCAAGCTGCTGCCATTCTGCAATCGGCTTGCGGATATCGCGACCTTCCAGTTCCATATCGAAGTTTTCCGGCAGGCTGATCTTGCGGCCCCAGCGCTCATCTGCATGCCATCCAACGGATGACAAATAGTTCGCAGCAGAGGCGAACACATCTTCCTTTGCGCCCCAAAGATCAATCTTGCCATCGCCATTGCCATCACGTGCGTAGTTCAGGAATGTTGACGGCATGAATTGGGCCTGCCCCATGGCGCCAGCCCAGGAGCCTGACATCTTTTCCGGCGCGATATGACCGGCATCGATAATGGTAAGCGCGTTCATCAATTCCTTGCGGAAATATTCAGCGCGACGGCCTTCGAATGCCAGGGTGGCTAGTGAATCCACAACGGAATATCCGCCAGTAAAGCGACCAAACCCGGTCTCGATACCCCAGAACGCGGTCAGGTAATGGCCCGGCACACCGTATTTCTTGGCTGCGGCATCAATGACAGCACGGTTTTCAGCGTATTTGCGGCGACCCTCATTCACTCGGGACTGCGGCACAACGCGATCAAGATACTGCTCAAAGGTCAGTTTGAATTCAGGCTGGCTGCGATCATATTCGATTACTTTGGGGATCGGCTTTGTATCGGCAAAGGCAACGTCAAGTGTTGCCTCCGAAATGCCCTTGCTTGCGGCTTCTTTTTTGAATTCAACGAGCCATTCGTCAAATCCTTCGGTGGTAAATTCTGGAAGTTTCTCATCAGTCTGTGCAAAGGCTGGTGCATGTGCTGCCATCACGGCAACGACGGAGGCAGCGGTAAGCAGTTTCCAGAATTTCATCTAAGCCTCATCCAAATTTGTATCAGTTTTCAGTCCCGGATTCTTTTGGTCCGGGGAACCATTCATCGGTTCGGCCGGTCCAGTAATAAGCGGTTAACCCAACCCATTCACGCAAAGCACGACCCAATGATTTGATAGCCCCTGAGACGTTAAGACTTGCTAAATGGATGTCATCGGAGGTGAATCTATCGACAGGATAAGGGATTACGTTCCAGCCTGCCTGGCGGAATGCTCCGACAGCGCGCGGCATATGTTGTGCCGAAGTAATTAGGACCCAAGGTTTTTTCGCAAGCTCCGGCCAATCTCGATAAACCAGTTCAAGAGATTTGGTTGCGTTCTCATGCGTGTTACGTGATTTCGTTTCAAAAAACATATTCGGTGTCTTCAGTCCCGAATCGTCCAGCCAGTCTTCGAGCACGACCGCTTCGCTAAAACCGCGATCAGTAAGGCTGCCATCTCCACCGGTAAAAAGGACCGGCTTGTTTGGATACAGGTTCGCGACACGCATCATGGTAAAGATACGATCCGCCGATGCACCGACATGCATTTCGCCACGTTCTAAGTAGCTAGAAGGGTCAAGGCTTCCTGAAAGTGTTACCGCACCTGCAAACTCAATGTTTGCAAGATCTGGCTTCTCAAACCGGCTTTCCAAAGTGTGCGACAGGATAGTACCAACAGGAATAACCGTGATCAGAAGCGATGCCCCGGTTACGAAAACCAGCCCGCCAATCGCGATTCTACGCGTGCGTCCAAAGATCAACAGACCAAAGAGAATGGCGAGTAAAAGGCCATGCATGAAAGCTGTATTGATCAGGATGCTGACGGTTTTGGACAGGAAGTAGAACACGATCGCAGGTTCCGAAAACAATTGGTTATTTGAACCGGCTTACCATACCGAAATCCCGATAAATCGCCAGCATTCGCTGCAATATTGGATTGCCCTATTGACAGGTCATCTTCCCCAATTTATTGAAAGCGCCCAGAGCAAAGCGCTCCAACCAGTTTTGCGGAGAGGTGGCAGAGCGGTTGAATGCAGCGGTCTTGAAAACCGCCGTGCCTTTACGGGTACCGTGGGTTCGAATCCCACCCTCTCCG
>NZ_DBGS01000003.1:21250-35405 GCF_002295455.1 Thalassospira sp. UBA848
CTCATTCGTGGGTTCGAATCCCACCCTCTCCGCCACTTGCCCAAGACAGAGCAGAACCAGTTCAGTAATCGCAGGACGATCTTCTTTGCGAGACGCCAAGCCGTATCTGCCATGACGTCACAATCGTCGAAAGGTCACTGATATGAGCGAACTGCCGCCCTGTCCCAAATGTGAATCCCCCTATACCTATGAAGATGGTGAGTTGTTGATATGCCCGGAATGCGCCCATGAATGGTCGCTGGCAGCCGCACATGCAGATGCGCCTGTTGTGCGGGATTCTAACGGCACGCCGCTTGCTGACGGTGACACGGTTTCGGTGATCAAGGACCTGAAGGTCAAAGGTTCATCGGCGGTGGTGAAAGTCGGTACGAAGGTCAAGGGCATTCGGCTGGTTGAAGGTGACCATGACATTGATTGCAAGATCCCCGGCATCGGGCAAATGGGCTTGAAATCGGAGTTTGTGAAAAAGGTTGCCGAGTAGTTGGCCAAATCCATTCCTCGCCAAAAGAAAAAGCGCACCAAATAAGGTGCGCTTTTCTCGTTTCGGTGTTTTGCCGCCGTGTTTAGTCTGCCCCACCCGTGCGGAAGGTCGAGCCCGGTTTTGGTTTAAGCACGCGTTGAATAAACAGTGTACCAATCGCTACACCAATACCAATCAGGTCGGTAATAAGGCCGCCGGAAATCATGAACAGAGCGGCGATGACCAGCAAAATGCGCAGGAACCAGACGGCACTACTGCCAAGGAACCAGCCCTGAACACCGGAAGATAGCAGGAAGACCCCAACAACAGCGGTGACGAGAGCCTGTCCGATTTGGAGATATGTTCCATCCATCAGGATCGCAGAGTTATAGAAGAACATGAACGGCACGATGAAGGCCGCGATCCCGATCTTGAACGATGCGACCGACGTTTCCATCGGATTGGCACCGGATATACCGGCTGCAGCATAGGATGCAAGTGCCACTGGCGGGGTAATTGCCGAGACCACAGCAAAGTAAAACACGAAGAAGTGTGCTGTAAGCGGTTGAATACCCAGCTCAATTAATCCCGGCGCCACAACGGAGGCGGCGACGGCATAAGCCGCAGTTGTTGGCATTCCCATCCCCAGAAGAATGGCAATAAGCATGGCGAAGACCAGCGCCAGAAGCTGGGATGCTTCTGCGAGACCCAATAGCAGGTTCGAGAAACGTGCACCAACACCAGTCAGCGCAATAACACCGACAATAATACCGGCGCAGGCACATACGGCGATGATCTGGATCGACATACCGCCTGCGAGTTCAAAGGCCTTGGCAACTGAGCGCACGCCGACCCGATTGGGCGTCAACCAGCTGACAACAACGGCCGCAACCGTTGCAAGGGTCCCCGCCCTGATAACGGAATATCCAAGGAACAACGCAACGATCAGAATGATGATCGGCAGGAAAAGGAATACCTTTTTGATCATCGCATCAAAGCGCGGCAGCTCGTCCTCACGCATGCCGCGCATGCCAAGCTTTGCGGCCTCGAAATCGACCATGAAGTAGATCGATACGAAATAGAGGATGGCCGGAATAATGGCAGCGATGGCAATATCGGTATAGGGAATGCCCGTGATTTCAGCCATGATGAAGGCACCTGCCCCCATGATCGGCGGCATGATTTGACCACCGGTGGAGGCGGCTGCCTCAATCGCGCCTGCCGTTTTCTTGTGGTAACCAACCTTCTTCATCAAGGGAATGGTCAGTGAACCGGTGGCCACCACGTTGCCTGCAGAGGTGCCATTGATCATGCCCATCAGGCCAGATGCAAAAATCGCAACCTTTGCCGGTCCACCACGGGCCCGACCAGCAACTGAGAAGGCAAAGTTCACGAAGTAGTCGCCAACCTTGGATGCCTGAAGGAACGCCGCAAAAATGATGAATAGGATGATGTAGGTCGACGACACGGCCGTCGTTGGACCAAGAATCCCGGCATCGGTGTAAACTTGGCTGAAGAACCGCTGCCAGGTAACTGAGGGTGATTGCAGGAAGCCAGGCAGGTGTTCGCCGACAAACACATAAACAAGGAAAATCGTCGCAATGATCACAAGTGCAAGCCCGGCAACACGGCGGGTCAATTCCATGATCAGCAATGTCCCGGCAACCGCAGCAATCGAGATCCCGATCGGCGCAAATGGCGTGCCGGTCGAGTTGCGCATGAGGGTGCCATAAATCGTGATCAGGTAGACCGCAACGGCAACACCACAAACACACAGAACAAAGTCTGGCGCGGAATATTTGTCGCGTGATGTCTTGTGGAACCATGACAGAACGATCCCGCCCACCGTCGCAATCAAAAGCGGTGTCCCGAACAGCCAGGTCTCATTGAACTTGATGGTGGCATCAATGCCATTCCACATCACACCATTCTGAATATCGAATGCGAAACTGATGGCCATGCCCGTCGCCATAAAAGCCGGCACCAAAAGGACGTAAGACAGATACCCCAGAAGAGGCGTTGAAGTGCCCGGGCTGTCACTAAAGCTGTTGGCGGAGTACCACAGGAACCCAAGTGCCAATGCACCGGCAACGTGAACAATCCGGAAGTTCCAGGTTTCAAGTGGAAAGTCTGGAAGGAACGGCAGGTTGACCAAGCCGCCTGTCATCCCCGACAGGGAAACGCCATTGAGCGCAAGCATGTGGAAGGCCGCGTAGATCGCCGCGGAGATTGTGATGAAGGTCAATCCCCCGCCCTCAAACATTCGCCGGTTATGTTCGACCGGTTCTTCGTCAACACCATCAGCAATGAGGTGTTCGTCTTCCACCTGGCTTTTATCTGACATCTATTCCCCCGCACTCACGCAAGTTTGTTTTTGGCCACAGGCAAGCTGGTAATTGAAATATGGCGGACCGTCCACAAGGACAGTCCGCCTTACAAGATGTTTTTGATGGCAGTGATCAGTTGATCATGTCTGCCGGAATGGACGCGCCATTCTCGTTGAACCACTTCGCAGCACCCGGGTGCCACTTCATGACCTTGTTCTTGTCCCAGTTCGCCGGAACGGTCGAGCGGGCCGCACGGTGGATGGAAACCATCCGGTCATTGTCGGACATCACAACATCTGTAGCCGCATAGACGAAGCTTTCCGGAAGGTCGCAGTTAGCAATCGCAAAGTTCCACATGGAAACCGAACGTGCAGGTTCGGTCAGCGTGGTGTAGGTATCTGCTGCGATGTCGAACTCCGATACCGGGAAGGCATCCATGATTTGCTTCTGTTCTGCTTCGGTAAACTCGATGATGTTTACGTCGGTCTGAACTTCAAGCTGGCTGACAGCGGGAACCGGGACGCCAGCGGCAAACGCGATCACGTCAAGCAAGCCGTCCTGCAGCTGACCACCAAGGTCAGACCAGCCGCCATTCCGGCGTTCGAAATCAACACCCAGTTCTTCGAGCATGCGCGGGAAATAGGTGTCCGAGGTCGAGCCAGCCGGACCAAAGCCGATTTTGGCGCCTGCCGGAATGTCCGCAACCGAGGTGATTCCGGAAGAAGAAAGTGCGGTGATCGAGAACGGCGTCTGATACATCGGGAACATCGCGCACGCATTGGTCATCTGCAGACCTGGTGCAATCGGGTTGGTACCCGCCAGAGATTCTGCAGCCGGACCCATGGTGGTCATGCCAAAGGCGGCTTCGCCGGTGTGAACAAGTGCCATATTCTGCATCGGGCCGCCGGTGACTTCGCCGCCACCCGAGATTCCAAGTTCTTCCGCGACCAGGTTGGCCCAGCCAGAACCATACGCAAAATAGGTCCCGCCCTGAGACGCTGTGCCGACGGTGAAGCTCTCAGGCCAGCCATCACGATCCTGTGCCACGGCAGCAGTGCTCCCGAACGCAAACGCGACCGCCATCCCTGCAAATAATGCGCGTTTCATTAATTTCCTCCGTTTATCGGTATTTTGTGAGAATCTGCCACAAGTCATTTCCTCATATGGGGAAACTTGAGGTTGATGGCAATGTGGTTCTTAATCAATACCGAAAATGGTGAGATTTCATAGTGATGTCGATCTCATGAGATGCTCGACTTTAGTTGTATTCGCCGTACTTATAAGATTTAATTAGAATTATCTAACGTGCACAGATCACTAAGACGGCGCGGCTTGTAATCGTAACGTTCAATCACATTTGTATCTGATGGCGTGGGTGTTTTGGGGGACTTATGAATGTCGTTAAACATTGGTAGCCGGATACTGCTTGCGGCAGCGATGATCGTTGTTGCCACATTCGTGGCCTTTATCCTCTATTTCGACTATCAGCAGCGTACGTCGATCCAAACCTCCTTAGAATCGAAACTGACCGAAAGCGGTTCGTTGGCGACGGCTGGTATTTCGAATTGGCTTGATGGTCGCCGCCTCTTGGTTGAGAGCCTGGCCAACAGCATTGCACGTGACAGTTCGCCAGAGAATGTGTCGGCGGTTGCAAGTGGTGAAGCCTTTGCCGAGTCATTCATATTTTCGTATTTCGGCAGTGCAGATGGTGTGATGACGATGTATCCACCTGATGAGTTGCCGCCCGATTACGACCCACGTAAACGTCCCTGGTATGCCGACGCTGTTGCAGTGGGCGACAGTACCTTGACCGAACCTTACACTGATGCCTCCACCGGACAGCTGATTGTCACGGCGACCACGCCGGTTTCCGAAGACGGCAACCTACTCGGTGTTGTCGGGGGGGACATTGATATTGGTATTCTCGGTGATCTGGTGCGCAGTATTGACCTTGGGGGTATCGGGTATGGCTTCCTTGTGAACGATCAGGGAACGGTCCTGATCCACCCGAATGCCGAGTTCACATTAAAACCCCTGTCTGATGTTTTCCCTGAAGACACACCAACAGTGACCGAAGGTATGGACAATATCAAAGAAGGTCGTGGGGAACAGCTCTTCACCTTCTTTCGTGTGAGCGGCCTGCCCTCGGTAAACTGGTATCTTGGGTTCGCTCTGGATCGGGATGAAGCGTATGCTTCACTTTACGAGTTCCGCTACACGGCGATTATTACCGCCGTAATTGCCGTCCTGGCGATCATGGGGCTGATGGGCGTTTTGGTGCGCGTTTGGGTTTCAGGTCCGGTTATGAGCATGACTTCTGCCATGACCCGGCTTGCCCAAGGTCAGAAAGACGTCGAGGTTCCAGGAACAGAGCTCAAAGACGAGATTGGTGCGATGGCGGCTGCGGTGCTTGTGTTCAAGAATAATGCAGCCGAAGTCGAACGCTTGGCGCATGCAAACGAAGAAGCAACGAAGCGGGCTGCCGAGGCGCGAAAACGTGCGCTTGAACAGATGGCCGACAACTTCGAACAGAGTGTGCTTTCAATCGTGGAAACCGTCGCAGACGCTGCGGAGCAAACCCAGTCAGTGGCAACACAGTTATCAGCCAATGCAGAGGAGTCGACGTCACGCGCTGCTGCTGTCTCCAATGCTGCCAATATTACGACGGAAAATGTGCAGGCCGTCGCGTCTGCCACCGAAGAGCTTTCCGCCGCTATTCGCGAAATCGGGGCGCAAGTTACGCAATCAATCGAAGTGGCAACCGAGGCTGTTGACGGCGTCAACAGCACATCGGCAACCGTCACGGAGCTTGCAGAAGCAGCTGAACGGATCGGCAAGGTCGTTGGACTTATTCAGGATATTGCCGGGCAAACCAATCTTCTGGCTTTGAACGCAACCATCGAAGCCGCCCGCGCAGGCGACGCTGGCAAGGGCTTTGCTGTTGTTGCTGGTGAGGTGAAATCACTTGCCAATCAAACCGACAAGGCGACAGGCGATATCCAGGTGCAGGTCGATGGTATTCAGGGATCCTCGTCCCGCTCGGTTTCGGAAATTGGTTCAATTTCAGGAACGATCGAACGCATCAATGAGTTCTGCAATGCGATCGCAGCAGCCGTAGAGCAACAAGGGGCTGCCACGCGTGAAATAGCCGATAGCGTCCAACGCGCGGCGTCGGGCACACAGGAGGTATCGCAAAATGTTTCCGCTGTGTCTGATGCGTCAAACATGGTCAGTGTCGAAGCCAATTCGCTTCTGCAGTCCTCGCGGGAGATGCGTGAACTTGCCCATCGATTGCGCGAAGAAGTACTCGGTTTCCTGAAGTCAGTGCGTGATAATGATTGAGTTCCCCATGGTGACAGCTTTCGTGTGATCTAAAACCCAGAGCGCCTGATTAACGGACTCCGTCTGTCCTGCTTAACTCCATGAGAACTGGATTCTCAGGTGAGCGTAACCTCTGTGTAGTTTTTTTATTGCGTAAAATCCCTTACTGCTGCACGATTTGTGCAATGCGGTCGTTAATGGTGATGTGTAACCGTCTGAAACCGCAGTTTTCTTCACAAAACTGCAAAATATCAGTGGAAATGCTCTCGTTGGACAGGCAATTATTGACGGAATGAGAGGCGCTTTGGCGCGTCTTGTGGGGGAGCATCTGGTTTCAGATGCTAAGACGAACGAAGAAGATTAAGACTCTCAACAGGGAAATTTTAAACTCGATATGAGCACAGACATACCCGCCCTGCAGGTCGAAGGGATGTTCAAAAGCTTTGGTGAGCATGAAGTTCTCAAAGGAATTGACCTTACGGCCAACACCGGGGACGTGATTTCGATTATTGGCTCGTCTGGATCGGGCAAAAGTACATTTTTAAGATGCATCAACCTGCTTGAAACGCCAGACTCCGGTGAAGTTCATGTTAAGGGTGAACTGATCCGCATGAAGACGTTGAAGGATGGTTCACAGGAAGCGGCTGATAAAAAACAACTGCAGCGCATCCGCACCAAACTGGCCATGGTGTTTCAAAGCTTCAACCTCTGGAGCCACCTGACCATTCTTGAGAACGTGATCGAAGCACCGATCCATGTTCTGGGTGTTCCCCGCAAAGAAGCGATTGAGCGCGCTGACGCATTGCTCAAGAAGGTCGGGATGTATGAACGTCGGGATTACTATCCCGGTCATGTATCCGGTGGCCAGCAGCAACGTGCCGCGATTGCGCGCGCGCTTGCAATATCACCCGATGTTTTGCTGTTTGATGAGCCGACTTCAGCCCTTGATCCCGAGCTGGTCGGTGAAGTTCTGCGGGTTATGACCGATCTTGCCGAGGAAGGCCGCACAATGCTTGTGGTGACCCACGAGATGGGCTTTGCGCGCGGTGTTTCGAGCCATGTCATGTATTTGCATCAAGGAAGGGTCGAGGAATTCGGCAATCCGACTGATGTTTTCGAGAATCCAAAATCGGAACGCATGAAGCAGTTTCTTCAGCGCGATTTCTGATCTGGGCAGGCCAGGGCCAGGTGTGCCGTGGTCGCAAGAATGGGAGTACTTCAATGCGTACGCCCCGTTCCAATCAACAAGGGAGACTATGAATGAAAAACTGGATCAAGGTTGCATCTGCTGCAGCAGTTGGCATTGCACTGAGTGCTTCGGCCGCAAACGCTGATTGGGATAAAGTCGTTGTAGCGACCGAGGGGGCCTACCCTCCGTTCAACATGATGGACGACAATGGCAACCTCATCGGTTTCGACGTTGATTTCGCCAACAAGCTTTGCGAAACCGCAAATGTCGAGTGCGAAATCGTTGCACAGGACTGGGACGGCATGATCCCGGGGCTTCTGGCCAAAAAATATGACGCAATCATTGCGCAGATGTCGATCACCGAAGAGCGCAAGCGTTCCATCGACTTCTCTAACTACTACAGCAACACCCCGGCCGTGTTCGTCGGTAAAGACGGCATGAGCATCACCGCCTACAAAGACGGCGAAGTCATTGAAGACGCGCTTGATGGTATGGTCATCGGTGTTCAGCGTTCGACCACCCACGCGAACTTCCTTGAAGATAACTTCATGGATACCGAAATCCGCATGTACGGCACGCAGGACGAAGCTCTGCTTGACCTGACTGCTGGCCGTATTGATGCAACGCTCGCTGATTCCGGTACCCTCGAAGCGTGGGTTAACTCGGAAGAAGGCGAAGGCTATGGCTTCGTTTCCAACCAGTTCGCACCGAGCGAGTGGTTCGGCGAAGGTGCCGGTATTGGTATCCGCAAGGAAGACCAGGACCTGAAGGAAATCTTCAACAAGGCGCTGGCTGAAATGCTTGAAAACGGCTCTTACGAAGAGCTGAACAAGAAATACTTCCCGGCGATCGATCTGCATCCGAATTGATCTGCCTGATCTATTCAGGGCGGCGAAGTGTTCGCCGCCCTTCCCTTATTGTTGCGCGTTGCTTGTAATTCAGGGGTGAAAAGCACGGGCAGCATCAAGGAAATCTGGAGATACCATGCTCGATTTATACGGCCGCGGCTGGCAGATGCTTGAAGGGGGACTGGTTACAGTTCAGCTTTGCCTAACCGTTTTGCCATTCATGATTGTTATTGGTTTGTTGGGTGCGTCGGCCAAGCTGTCGCGCTATCGCACACTGCGTGTGATTGGGGAAAGCTATACCGTTCTTATTCGAGGCATTCCCGAGCTTCTTGTTATTTTGTTGATTTATTTCGGCGGCACCATCGCCGTCCAAAGCCTTGCAGAGCTTATTTCCGGCGAAGAAACCCGTGTCGATATTCCTGCCTTCTGGTCTGGTGTCGCGGCTTTGGCGCTGGTCCAGGGGGCATTTGCATCCGAAGTTTTCCGAGCAGCCATGCAATCGATTCCGGTTGGCCAAATCGAGGCCGCGACAGCATGTGGCATGACGCCGATGCAAATTTTCATGCGGATCAAACTGCCGCAGCTTTGGCGCTTTGCCCTACCGGGGCTTAATAACCTTTTTCAGGTCCTGATCAAGGACACCGCACTTATTTCGGTTGTTGGTGTCGAGGAAATCATGCGCAAGGCCGCCATCGGTGCCGGAACGGAAAAGGCACCGTTCACTTTCTATTTGGTGGCGATGCTGATGTTTCTTTCATTTACAACGGTTTCGCTTCTGGTCTTCAACTATCTTGAAAAGCGGGCGGCCCGCGGCGTGGCGAGGGCGTAGCAGATGTTTGAAGATTTCATATACGTTCTTGGCAAGTATGACACGTGGCTGTGGCGCGGCTTTTTACTGACCATAGAGTTGTTGGTCATTTCGGTTACGTTGGGCACCCTTTTGGCCATTCCACTTGCCGTGGCCCGCGTTTCTAAAAAGGTCTGGATACAGGCCCTGCCCTTTGCCTTTATCTATGTGTTCCGTGGTACGCCGCTGATCGGACAGCTGTTCATGATGTATTATGGCGTCGGGCAGTTGGTAGCAGAAATTGATGGCATTCAGGATCACTGGACTTGGACCTATTTGCGTGATCCATACTGGTATTGCCTGCTGACATTCGTTTTGAATACAGCTGCCTATGTCGCTGAAATCATGCGTGGTGGTATTCAGAACGTCCCGAACGGTGAACTGGAAGCCGCGCGCGCATGCGGTATGTCCCCGTGGATTACCTATCGGCGAATCATCTTCCCGCGCATGTGGCAAATGATCTGGCCTGCTTACACCAACGACGTGATTTTCACGCTGAAGGCGACGTCGCTGGCATCCACCGTCACCATGATGGAGCTTACGGGTGCCGCGCGTAAAATCGTTGCCCGTACCGCCCTTCCCTATGAAGCATTTATCTCAGCAGGCGTGATCTATCTGATCATCGTTTACACGCTGACCTTTGGCTTCAAAGGGATTGAACGTTATTTGCGCCGTAGCGAAGTACGCAAGGAACCAAAATCCGCCAAGGCTAAAGCGGCATCTGCCTGATCAACTACCCATATCAAACCCGGTATTCAGAGACGGACATTGCCAGCCTCAATGGTTGGGTGTCCTGATCCGGCCGGGTTGTTTTGCCCCACATCCCCACTTTCAGGATTTCGAAATGCAAGAAGAACGCATTGAACTCGTCCGCCCGCAGATGGGTACGTCACGCGCCCTGACAGTCCGCCGTTATGGCAAGCCCGGCCAAGGCCCAAAGGCCTATTTCCAGGCTGCTTTGCATGCCGATGAATTGCCCGGTGTCATTACGCTCCACCACCTTGAAGTTCTTCTGAAGGAAGCCGACGCAAAGGGCGAGATCACCGGTGATATCGTCGTTGTGCCGTTTGCCAACCCGATTGGCTTTACCCAGTATGTCGATATGAAACCGCTTGGCCGTTTTGAGATGCGCAGCGGTCAGAACTTTAACCGCCACTACCCCGACCTGAGTCCAGCATTGATTGACGCCGTTGACGGAAAACTGGGCCAGGATGGCGACAAAAACGTCGCGCTGATCCGGGCTGAATTGCGCCGTCTGATCAAGGAACACCGCAAGAACGTCAGTCCGTTGACCGATCTTCAGGATTTGCGTCTGACCCTTGCAGAACTTGCGATTGATGCGGACTACGTCATGGATTTGCATTGCGACTGGGAAGCGCCGATGCATCTTTACATCAGTGATCATAACTGGCCGGATGCTGCCGACCTTTCGGCACAGATCGGCTCGGAATGCAGCCTGATTGCCGAGATCAGCGGCGACAATCCGTTTGACGAGGCGTTCAGCAGACCATGGGTCGAACTGCGCCGTGCCTATGGTGATAGCTTCCCGATCCCGATGGCGACCTTGGCAACCACGATTGAACTGCGTGGTGATCGGGACGTTTATGACGAATACGCGATCAAGGATGCAGAGAACATGTACAAGTTCCTGCAGCGTCGTGGGCTGGTCGCTGGCGATCCCGGCCCCCTGCCCGAAGCCAAATGCGATGCGACCCCGCTTTCGGGTGTTGATCGCGTTATGGCCCCGCATGGTGGCATGGTTGTGTTTGGCGCAGAGGCCGGAGCAACGGTCACCGCTGGTCAGGAGCTGGGCTATGTTCTTGATTGTGAGACCGGCGAGAAAACACCGTTCTCCAGCCGAACGGATGGTGTTCTATATTCACGCATCGGGATCCGTCTGGTGGTTCCGGGCGGGTATCTATGTTCGGTCGCGGGCGAGAAGCCGCTTGAAGGACGTGAAGGTCAGCTTTTGTTGTCCAAGTAGCGTGCCAGAGCTCTTTTCTGTGTTCTTGTTGAAACTGTGTTTTGAGACGGATCGATTGATTGCCGCTTGAAGGTTGGATACCTTGCAGGTCAGCTGATCGACCGGTCTTTCGCGTTCGTGCCAGATGGTATCGGGCGATTTGACGGACTAACTGCACCAGACGCAGTAGCGGTGCATGACAAGGAATGTTTGATGTTTGATCCGAATACCGTTTCAGAAGTGATTTCTGCCGCAAAGGACGAGGCCATGGCAGATGCCGATACGGCCCGACGCGCCATTTCTGTTCTGGATCTGACCAGCCTGAATGACGATGACAATGAACAGGTCATTGAAGCCCTGTGCAAGCGCGCGCAAACCCCGGTCGGAAATACGGCCGCCGTTTGCGTCTATGCCCCGTTTATTGAAACATCGTGGCGTGCACTGGGCCAATCGGGTGTCAAAACCGCAACTGTGGTGAACTTCCCTGAAGGTGGCACCAACGCCCAGCGCGTGGGTGACGAGACCGCCAACTGCGTTTCCAAGGGCGCGGACGAGATTGATCTGGTGTTCCCCTATAAGGCGTTTCTTGATGGCGACGTTGCAACCGCAACCGAGGTTGTTGATGCCACCCGGATGGCCTGTGGCACCATGACCACCATGAAAGTCATCCTTGAAAGCGGCGAGTTTGATGATCTGGGAAAACTTTATGAAGCCGCCCGCCTTGCCATCAAGCATGGCGCAAACTTTGTTAAAACCTCAACTGGCAAGGTAGCCGTTGGCGCAACCCCCGAGGCCGCAGTAGTCATGCTGACTGCCATTCGAGATGCCCGAGACGAAGACGGTATTGATGCCGGTTTCAAGGCCTCCGGCGGAGTAAAAACCACCGATGATGCAGCCCTTTATCTTGCCATTGCTGATCACATCATGGGCAATGGATGGGCAAAGCCGGAGACCTTCCGGTTTGGGGCAAGTGGTGTTTTGACTGCATTGCTGGAAACATGCGGCTCGAAACCGGGCGATGCACCTGCCCCGACTGGCAACTATTAAAATTCATCACTATTTGCGGGTGATCACATTGCCCGGATTAGGTTTGAAGGAAGATATCAATGGCACGTGCCATCATTATCGTGGCGGACAGTTTCGGGATCGGTTCGGCACCGGACGCAGCAAAATTTGGCGATCAGGGTTCTGATACCCTTGGCCATATCGCCGAACACTGTGCCAGAGGCCTTGCCGATAGTGACAAGCGTAGCGGACCGCTTAATGTGCCAAACATGGTCGCACTGGGCCTTGGTGAAGCTGCCAAGGATGCGACGGGTCGCGTGCCGCCCGGATTGGATCACGGTGGCGCAATGATCGGTGCGTTTGGTCATGCCAAGGAACTCTCGCGTGGCAAAGATACGCCAAGCGGCCATTGGGAAATTGCCGGTGTTCCAGTGGATTTTGACTGGGGCTATTTCCCGCTTACGGTCCCGACCTTCCCGGCGGAACTGACAGACGCCTTGATCGAACAGGCCAAACTGCCGGGCATTCTTGGCAACTGTCATGCATCGGGCACAACCATCATTGCCGAACTTGGTGAAGAGCATATCAAAACCGGCAAACCAATTTGCTATACCTCCGCCGATAGCGTGTTTCAGATCGCCGCCCACGAGGAACATTTTGGTCTGGAGCGCCTGTATGAGGTTTGCGAAATCGCCTTCAAACTGGTTGAACCCTATAACATCGGCCGCGTGATCGCCCGACCGTTTCTTGGCGAAACACCGGCGGATTTCAAGCGGACGGCAAACCGGCGTGATCTTGCCGTACCGCCAACCAAACCGACCCTGCTGGATCAGTTTACTGATACGGGCGGTACGGTCGTTTCAGTTGGCAAGATTGCCGATATTTATGCCCATCGCGGGATTACCAAAAAGGTGAAGGCGGCAGGCAATATGGCGCTTTTTGATGCCATGATGGCCGAAATTGCCGAGGCCCCGGATAACAGCATTGTGTTCACCAACCTGGTGGACTTCGACATGGAATTCGGTCACCGTCGTGATGTCGCCGGGTATGCAAACGCGCTTGAGGAATTTGATCAGCGAATTCCGCAACTGCGCGCTGTGCTTCAATCGGGTGATCTGGTGATCATTACGGCAGACCATGGATGTGATCCGACTTGGCGTGGCAATGACCATACGCGCGAATTCGTCCCGATCCTTGCTTTTGGACCGGCAATCGCGCCCGGCCCATTCGGGATGCGCGAAACCTTTGCAGATATCGGGCAAACGGTTGCCGACCATCTCGGGATTGCGCCACTTGCAGCCGGAACGTCTTTCTTGAATGGATAAAATGGTATGAATTGGCAGTTCGGACAAAGTGAGCCTTCAAACGCGCCCATCAGGATCGAGGCGATCGTCGATACCATTTGTCCGTGGTGCTATATCGGCAAGAAGCGTCTTGAAAAGGCGTTGGCCCGTGAAAAGCTTGATAACCTGATCATTCACTGGCGTCCGTTCCTGCTTAATCCCGACATGCCAAGTGGCGGTATTGATCGCAAACTCTATTTGTCGGCCAAGTTTGGCGGGGCTGAAAGTGCCGAACGGGTCTATAGGGCCATCGAGGATGCCGGGGCTGCCGTTGGCATTCCATTCAAGTTTGATCAGATCAAGGTCACCCCGGACTCAACGGATTCTCATCGACTGATTACCAAGGTCTGTGCCGAACGCCCTGCCGTGGGGAATGATCTGGTTGAGGATCTGTTTGTCGCCTACTTCCTTGAAGGTCAGGATATCGGTGATCATGAGCTTCTGGCCGATATTGCCGTGCGCCATGGCGAGGACAGAAACGAAATCCTTGAATACCTTGCTGGTGATATGGATCGGGAATTTGTCGGTCAGGAAAACCGTGTCGCCCACCAGATGGGCGTTACGGGTGTGCCGTGCTTCCTGTTTAACAGCCGCCATGCCCTTTCGGGTGCCCAGGAACCAGATATTCTACAGCGTATGATCCGGTTGGCCCGACAAGAAGAAATTCCGGTTTAAATAGGCCCATTAACAACGAAAAAGGCGGGATAACAATCTGTTACCCGCCTTTTCTTTATGTGGTTTCGGCAATATCCGAAAGGCGCTTCATCAAACGTTTCAACCCTTCAAGCCGGTCCGTCGGACCATCCCAGCCTGCGGCATAGACCATCTTGTGGTCAGGGCGCAGACGGGCCA
>NZ_DBGS01000003.1:35654-99555 GCF_002295455.1 Thalassospira sp. UBA848
AAAGCCGGTCCGTCGGCCCATCCCAGCCTGCGGCATAGCCCATCTTGTGGTCGGGGCGCAGACGGGCCACACCAACCTGTTGCTGGATGAAACCGATCAGGCCGGCCGGGTTCGGGAACTCGTTATTGCGCAGCGTGATCAATGCACCCTTGGGCCCCGCATCGAGCTTTTCGATATTGGCGACCCGACACCATTGTTTGATGGTAACCACATCCAGAAGGTTTTCGACTTCTTTGGGCAGCTTACCAAACCGGTCGATCATCTCGGCAGCAAACTGATCGACTTCTTCACGGGATCGCAATTCCGAGATACGGCGGTAAAGACCAAGGCGCACACCAAGATCGGGCACATATCGATCCGGAATCAGAACTGGCATGCCGATATTGATCTGCGGGACGAAGCTTGCTTCTTCTGATGCGTCGATCTCGCCCTTGGCTTCTGCCACGGCTTCTTCGATCATCTGTTGATACAGCTCGATCCCGACTTCCTTGATATGCCCGGATTGTTCTTCACCCAGCAGGTTCCCTGCCCCGCGAATATCAAGATCATGGCTTGCCAGATTAAAACCAGCCCCCAGGCTATCAAGCGTCTGCATGACTTCGAGACGCTTTAGCGCAGTCGCCGTCAGCTTCTTGCCATGTGGCAGCGTCATATAGGCATAAGCACGTTGTTTGGAGCGCCCGATGCGCCCGCGCAGCTGATAAAGCTGTGCCAGACCAAACATGTCGGCCCGATGGATGATCATGGTGTTGGCGTTCGGAACATCAATGCCAGATTCAATGATGTTGGTTGCCAGCAACAGATCAAATTTACGGTCGGTAAAGTCGGTCATGACCTGTTCAAGGTCACGTGCGCCCATCTGGCCATGCGCCACGTCAAACTTGATTTCCGGCACAAGGTTTTCAAGTTCCTTGGCAACCCGACCCAATTCGTTGACCCGTGGGCAGACATAGAAAATCTGGCCGCCACGATGGCGTTCGCGCAAGATGGCCTCGCGCACGACAACCGGATCGTAGGGCGTGATATAGGTTCGGACAGCAAGACGATCGACTGGCGGGGTTGCAATGATCGACAGTTCCTTGACCCCGGTCAGTGCCAACTGCAAGGTTCGTGGAATTGGTGTCGCGGTCAGGGTCAGAACATGCACATCAGATTTCAGTTCCTTGAGCCGTTCCTTGTGCTTCACGCCGAAATGCTGTTCTTCATCAACAATCAGAAGTCCAAGGTCCTTGAAATGTACACCGGTTCCCAAAAGGGCGTGGGTTCCACAAACAATATCAACATGTCCGCTTTCGATATTGTCCTTGACCAGTTTGGCATTCTTGCCAGTGACAAGACGCGATAGCTGTTCAACGCGAACCGGCAAACCTTCAAAGCGTTCCTTGAAATTCAGGTAATGCTGACGACACAAAAGGGTTGTGGGTGCGACCACGGCGACCTGCTTGCCCGACATGACAGCCGCAAAGGCAGCACGCATGGCGACCTCAGTCTTGCCAAACCCGACATCGCCGCAGACAAGACGATCCATCGGTTTGCCAGCCGAAAGGTCATCAAGCGTATCGCGGATCGCACGTGCCTGGTCCTCGGTTTCGGCAAACGGGAAGCCTGCGCAGAACTCGTCATAGGCGCCTTCAGGGGCCTGAAGTGTTGCGCCTTTGCGCAAGTGGCGTTCGGCAGCGACCTTGATCAGCTTGCCTGCCATGTCGCGGATGCGTTCACGCAGCTTGGCCTTACGCGCCTGCCACGCAACCCCACCCAGCTTATCAAGGATCGAGACACCCTCGTCCGAGCCATAACGTGACAGGACCTCGATATTCTCGACCGGGACAAACAGCTTGTCGCCCCCGTCATATTCAAGTTCCAGACAGTCATGGGGGGCTCCACCCGCTGTAACGGTTTTAAGGCCCAGATAACGCCCAATACCGTGTTCAAGGTGGACAACAAGGTCGCCTTCAGAAATCTCGGACGCTTCGCGCAGGAAGTTGTCGGCCTTGCGGCGCCTTCCGCCAGGGCGGCTCATGCGATCGCCAAGGATATCCTGCTCGGTTACAAACCACAGACCCTTGCGCCGGAAGCCTCGTTCAATATCAAGGATGACCACTCCGACATGTTCATGCGTCAGGTCATCGGTAACGTCTTCCCAGCACTCGCATGGGACGACCTTGCCCACCCCATGTTCGCGCAGCAGCGAGACAATCCTGTCGCGCGAGCCATCGGAATATGCCGCAATGACAACCTGGTTCTCCTTGCCGCGCTGGGTCGTGATGAAATCACGAAGCTCGTCATACAGATTGACGTCCGCACGTGCACGGATATCCCCAAAATCACGGCCTGCGCGCGCCCCAAGGTCATAAATGCCGCGTTCCGGATTTTCATCGTCATAGTACGGCGAAAATTCCAGAACCGGGCGGTCTGACAACAGGCGGTCAAACTCTGCCTGATCAAGGTAAAGCCGTTCTGGTGGTACAGGTTTGTAGACGTTATCGCCCGAAAGACCGCCACCCTTGATATTAAGGCGCGCCTGATAATAATCATCGATCATCTCCAGGCGGTTTTCGATGACCTCATTATACTGATAATCAAGGCTGATGATGGTTTCGGGCACGTAGGCAAAGATCGTGTCCAGACCGTCGTGGAATAGCGGCAACCAATGTTCCATCCCGCCATATTTCAGGCCATTGGAAATCGATTCATAAAGCGGATCGGTCTGCGAAACCGCACCGAACAGCTCGCGATAACCACTTCGGAAACGCGAAATGCTGTCCGGATCAAGATAGACCTCGCCCACAGGTAAAAGAGCTATTTCCTTGATCTTGCCAACGGTACGCTGGGTTTCGACATCAAAGCGACGGATGCTTTCGATCTCGTCGCCAAAGAAATCAAGACGCACCGGCTCTTTCATACCTGGTGCAAAGATATCAACAATGTCGCCGCGAACAGCGTAGTCACCCGGTTCCATTACCTGTTCGGCGCGGTTGTAGCCCATGCGCTCGAAATAAGCGGTCAGGTCTGCGCGGTCGTATTCACTACCAGCTTTGAAGGCCAGCTTGCCCTTGCGCATGACATCAACGGTCGGAACGCGTTGCATTACCGCAGCGGCGGTTGTCAGGACAATACGCCCGTTTCCGGCGGCGGATTCCACACTATCAGCAAGGGTTGTCAGCGTTTCAACGCGACGTGCCGTTACCTCGGAAATCGGTGAAACACGGTCATATGGCAGGCAATCCCAAGCCGGCAGGGTCAGGACTTCGATTTCACCGGCAAAAAATTGCAGTGCCTGGGCCAGTTGGGCCATGCGCTTGTCATCACGCGCTACATGAAGAACGGTTTTGTTCTTGCCGGCACTGTCGAGCAACTCGCGCAAGATCAGGGCGTCCGCACCCTCTGGTACACCGCCTACCCGTTTGCGACCGGTGGTCGATATAATTTCTTTGATTTTATTCAATGTCTTGTCAGGCGTTGCTGAGTGCACGGATCATGCGCAGGACATCGGTATCATACTGCGCCGGTGCCTCTTCCTTGCCGGTAGCCCATTTGAAGAAATCGGCATCCGGCACTTCGTTGATCAGGGTCTCGAATGTATCAAGCTGTTCTTTGGTGAGCGTCGCAAGATGCTTATCCATGAAACGGCCCATCAGGATATCGTTCTCCTTGGTGCCACGATGGCTTCCACGGAACAGCAGCTTTTTGCGGCGCATTTCAAGGTCCGATACGGTGTCGGTCATTATACGATCTCCTGACTTCCTGTGCAGTGCCTTGCGGGCAGCGGCTGCAGCCTGTTCTGTGGCATGGTTTGTACGGCAAAATCTCCTACGGGTCCATGCCGTGATCGGGTCATTTTGCATCAAATGATGACTTGATGGTTGTGGCGGGATAGTTTTGTTGTATACCCGTGCCATAAACGCAATTGTTCTATTAACGTTCTCATCGAAAGTTTCAACGAAAACCGTCATGCGTCCGGAAATTCTGTTCCCGCTTTTTGCTGAAATTGACACGCTGGCCGGTATCGGACCACGCTTGAAGCCGCTGGTCGCGCGCCTGATCGGTGGGGAACATGTCGCCGATCTGTTGTGGCATTTGCCATCGGGCATCATTGATCGCCGGTTTTCGCCGGACCTTTCGGACACCATCGACGGATCGATCGTTACCATGGACGTCTGGGTCGAACGCCATGACCCTGCGCCCAACCGTCGTCGCCCCTATCGTGTGGTCTGTAAAACCCAAAGCGGTACGCTTGTTCTGGCGTTTTTCAATGCACGGGCAAAATACCTGAATGACGTGCTTCCGGTTGGCGAAAAGCGGATTGTTTCGGGCAAGATTGACCATTACCGCGGTGAATTCCAGATCACCCATCCCGACCGGATCGGCACAGAGGCAGAACGTTCTGAAATCCAGACGGTCGAGCCAGTCTATCCGATGTCGGCCGGGGTCACAGGCAAAACCCTTAGCAAGGCGGTACGGGGCGCGCTTGAAACGCTTCCCGATTTACCAGAATGGCATGACCCGGCGCTGGTCGCGCGTCACAAATGGCCGGATTTAAAAACGGCACTCTATACCGTTCACAACCCGCAAGACGAAACCGACCTTTCTCCTGACCATCCGGCGCGCAAACGCCTTGCTTATGATGAGTTGCTTGCCAATCAGCTGGCACTGACATTGATCCGCGCCAAGATGCGCAAACTTGGCGGGCGTGTAACCAAGGGCGATGGACGTCTGCGCGAGGCACTTGGCAACCACCTGCCCTTTGCCATGACCGGTGCTCAGCAACGCGCCCTTGCTGATATCTATGACGACATGGCAAGCGAGGGCCGGATGCTTCGTTTGCTTCAAGGAGATGTCGGGTCGGGTAAGACCGTCGTCGCACTCATGGCCATGCTCAATGCAGTTGAGTGCGGACGTCAGGCGGCTCTGATGGCGCCGACCGAAATTCTTGCACGCCAGCATTTTGAAACCATTTCGCCGCTGCTAGAGAAAATCGGGATCAAATGCGCCATCCTGACCGGTCGCGATAAGGGTAAAGCCCGCAAGACTGCCCTTGAAGGCTTTGCCAACGGAGATGTCCAGATTGCTGTCGGGACGCATGCCCTGTTTCAAAATGATGTCGCCTTCCATGATCTTGCCTTTGCGGTTGTCGACGAACAGCATCGCTTCGGCGTGCATCAACGTTTAATGCTGGCGGGCAAAGGTCAGGCGGTTGATGTCCTGGTGATGACGGCAACACCGATACCGCGAACCCTGACCCTGACAGCGTTTGGAGATATGGAAGTTTCGCGGCTGGATGAAAAACCACCGGGACGCAAGCCGGTTGATACGCGCGTACTGCCGATCGACAAGGTCGATGATGTTATTTCAGGCATCGGGCGCGCCATGCGTAGCGGCACCAAGAGTTACTGGGTTTGCCCGTTGGTCGAGGATTCCGAGGTTCTGGACCTGCAAGCCGCAGAGGAACGTTATCGCGTGTTGGCAGAGCTTTTTGGTGCAGAGCGTGTCGGCCTTGTCCATGGCAAGATGAAGGGCAAGGAAAAGGACGAGGTCATGGAAAAGTTCGCCCATGGCGATACCTCCATCCTTGTCGCAACGACGGTAATTGAAGTGGGCGTGAACGTGCCGGAAGCGACGATCATGGTGATTGAGCATTCCGAGCGTTTCGGTCTGGCACAACTTCATCAGCTTCGCGGTCGGATTGGCCGTGGTGACGCGGCATCGACCTGTTTGTTGCTTTATGGCAGCCCGCTTGGACAGGTTTCCAAGGCGCGTCTCAAAATCATGCGTGAAACCGAGGATGGGTTCATCATTGCTGAAGAAGACCTGAAACTTCGTGGGGCTGGTGAGGTTCTGGGAACACGCCAAAGTGGCCTTCAGGAATACAGACTTGCCAATCTAGAACTGCATGGAGATTTGCTGGCCATCGCAAGGGATGATGCGCGTTTGATTGTCGAGCGTGATCCGGACCTTCAAAAGACCCGCGGTGATGCATTGCGTTTGTTGTTATATTTGTTCGAACGTGATGAAGCGGTTCGATATTTCAGGTCTGGATAAAAAACAAGGGCGCATCAAGATGATGCGCCCTTTTCTGTCGGACATTAACGATGCATTGCGATCACGCGTCTTCGGGTGTCTTGCCATCCTTTGCCTGCGGGTCAGAGTTTTCTGTCCGTGCAGGTATGTCGCGCGAGACCAGGATTGGAACGTTTTCCTTTTCGCGAAGGGTATCGACATCCTCATAGGTTTTTGCCGAGACCTTTGGCTGGTTGCGTTCTGCTTCCGGGCGACGGTCTGGCGGGGTCACGATACCACCCGACATGACCATCTTGATGGCTTCTTCAACCGTCATATCAAGGATCACTACATCACGCTTGGGCACGAACAGCAAAAAGCCCGACGTCGGGTTTGGTGTTGTCGGCAGGAAAATGTTGATGACCTTGTCTTCGGTCAGGTTCTGTACCTCACCAGTCGTTTCGCCGGTGATAAAGCCAATTGCCCACATGCCGCGGCGTGGATACTCCAGAAGCACCGCCTGACGAAACGCATTGGACTGATTGGCCAGAACCGTTTCCAGTATCTGCTTTACCGCACCATAGATGCTGCGCACCGCCGGGATACGGCCAAGAATGCGTTCGTAAAGTTTAATGAGCGCCCGACCGGCAAAGTTGGTGGTGAACCAGCCAACGACGGTGATAAAAACGATTATGACCAACAGGCCAAAACCGGGAATCCCGTATTCCTCATAGCCTACCGGAAGATAGGATTCCGGATTGTAATGGGCCGGGATCAGAGGGATGACCTTGCTATCGACGAACTCGATAAACCACCATGCAATGCCAAAGGTAATCGCAAGAGGTGCACTGACAAGCACACCTGTCAGGAAATAGGCTCTCATCCGGGCAAACATCCCCGGACTTGGAATGACATGATCCGAACCCTTGTTTTCCGGATCATCGTTATTGTCGCGCTTGGCGTTCATTGAGCACCTGTGCAAAAGAGCCAAATATCAAGAACCAAAAACTGCAAGATTAGTCTTTGGTTTTTGGTCATTGTACGTGAGAATATGGCAAAGCTGGGACTTAAGACCGGGTTGTTCCCGCTTATTAAAGTGATAGCAGTAATCAAGTTTGCGGTGCAACCAACAAACCGTAATTCGCAGATCAGAATTGTTGTGGAGACGTTTTGCAGGTCTGGATTGTTGAATATATTTACGATGATGACGGTTCGGTCGGGATCAAGACCGCGAAGGTCCGCGCCCCTGACTATGAAACCGCACGGCAGTTTGCCATCGGCGACGCCCCATCGCGGGATTTTGTGATGTCACTCCATCCGGAGTCCGAGGAACAGTTTCTTGGAACCCCGGGCATTCGGGCGCGTGAAATGACTGGTAAGGTTGTCCACGAAGTCCCCGACCCCGATGATGATTTGGAAGAAGATGATGACGATTACTGAACTTGATGATCAGCGAACCTTTTTGCCGCGTCCTCTTGTCGGGGTTGGTGCCGTTGTATGGCACAAGGACCATGTTCTGTTAATTCAGCGTGGCAAAGAACCCCATTTGGGAACCTGGAGTCTACCGGGCGGTGCGCAGGAACTTGGTGAAACCGTGCGTGATGCCGTTTGCCGCGAAGTTCTTGAAGAAACCGGGGTCAAAATCTCAAGCCCGATCCTTGTTGATGCGGTGGATATGATTTCGACCAACGAGGATGACAAGGTCGAGTATCACTATACACTGATCGACTTTGTAGCGGTGGCGCTTAATCCTGACGTTACGCTTGGCGGGGATGCCGCTGATGCAAAATGGGTTAATGTCAAGGATGTGACCAAGTACGCCCTTTGGAACAAGACCATTGAAATCATCGCCAAATCCCGCGATGTACTCTCGAAGGGTTGAGCGACTCCTTCGCGACGTCAGACAATATCGCATGAAAAAGGCGGCACCAGTTTGATCCCGCCTTTTGTTTTGAATGCAGTGTTGTGCTTACGCCGCTGAATGCTGGGTCAGGACGCTTTCCTGGATTTTCTTGAAAGCGCGCGCTTCGAGCTGACGAACACGCTCGCGGCTAACACCAAAACGTTCGCCAAGTTTTTCAAGCGTGATCGGATCATCGCTCAGGAAGCGGGCCTTGATGATTTCCTGTTCGCGTTCAGGCAATTCACCCAAGGCATTTTTCAGCATGCCGTTATGAAGAACACGTTCTTCGGCATCGGCAACCAGTGCTTCAGGGCTTGGTGCATCAGACGACAGGGTATCGAGATACTCCATCCCCTCGTCTTTTGGCATCGGCGTGTTAAGCGAGAAGTCACGCGCCGCAAGGCGACGGTTCATATCAAGCGCTTCCCGACCGGTCACACCAAGTTTTTCGGCGACCTGATCAGCTTCCTCTGGCGAAAGCTCACCATTGTCATAGATGTTAAGCTGACGCTTGGCCTTGCGCAGGCTGAAGAACAGCTTTTTCTGCGCTGCCATGGTGCCGAGTTTAACCATCGACCAGCTTTGCAGGATGTATTCCGTCACAGCGGCGCGGATCCACCACATTGCATAGGTCGAAAGACGGAAACCGCGTTCCGGGTCAAACTTCTGCACGGCACGCATCAGACCTGTGTTGCCTTCTGCAACGAGGTCGGCCATCGGCAGGCCGTAGCCGCGATAACCGAACGCAATCTTGGCAACAAGACGCAGGTGACTGGTCACAAGTTTATGGGCGGCCTCGGTGTCATCATGATCCTGATAACGGTGGGCCAGCATGTATTCTTCATCTGCCGTAAGCATGGGGAATTTCCAGACTTCACGGAGATAACCCGAGAAACCTTCTTCCTGAGGAACGGCTGGTAATTTAATGGCGCTCATTCTATGTCCTCCTGAGAGGTTTACACGTCGGGATGTGTATTGGATACGGAATCCATCACAAGCTAGATGACGCGCAAACACTATCGGTTGTGAAATAATTCACGTGGACGACCGGAACTCGTTCGAAGACAAGTGCAATCCGGTCGTATCTCATTCCAAAGTCACCTATGGAAGAGGACAGCAGACGCTAATAAGAAGTGTATTCATCGTGTCTCATCCTTACTCGAAGCAAATCGACAATTTACATGTCCGCCAATTGGCCGGACGTTGATCCGGCGGTGCCTTTGGGCCCCCACCCGCATTTATTAATATATCTAAACCCGACCAAATCCGTCAAGAACTTATGACCAGTGTTTCAGTTATATTAATTCCTCGATATCAGCGTTTTAGGATTTATAGCCGACAAAATCAGTCAGGTACTTAAAACGCCAATGGTTAACGCTAGGATCGATATAAGGCGAAACAAAGGCAGCCTTCCAAATTTCAGTTATTACACATCAAAACAGGATTTTTGACCTGATGCCGCCCCAACCGCCCCAACCGCCCCAACCACCACGATCGGCCCGCAGAGATGGATTCCATCAAACACCTGCCATAAGATGGTGGTGAATACAGTTTTGCCCGGAGTTAATATGCCCAGCTTGCCAACGAATGCGCCCTGCCCCTGTGGTACTGGCGACGCTTATGTATCCTGTTGCGGGAAATATCATTCAGGCAACACAAGTGCCGAAACTGCCGAAAAGCTGATGCGATCACGTTATTCTGCCTTTGTACTGCGTGATGGGACTTACCTTCTTTCAACGTTGGCAGAGGAAAATCGTTCCGGATTCAATGCGGACACGATTGCGCAGGACAAGACCAATTGGACTGGGCTGGAAATCATCGACGTTGTTTCGGGTGGTGTGCTTGATCAAACCGGCATTGTTGAGTTCATCGCCCATTTCGAAGAAAACGGAGCCAAGCACCAACTTCATGAGCGATCCAATTTCGAGCGTCGAAACGGCAGATGGCTTTATGTTGATGGTGTTTTTCCCGGGGCTAAGCGCGATGCCGGTGCAGCTTCCGTGAGTTCGGGATCGGTGAAAACCGGTCGGAATGACCCCTGCCCCTGTGGCTCAGGCAAGAAATTCAAGAAATGCTGTGGCTAACCCACAAATTCCAGTGCCCAGCGATGAAATGGTCGCAACAGGTTTTCATGCGCTTCTTTATAAGGCATCCAGATCAATTCGTGATCCTGATCTATGGGCGGGCCAAGCTTTTCGGTCAGCTCGCACTCAAAGAAGGTCGCACGCTTTAACCGATAGCGATCCTTCGCTGCGTTATTGACATACTGAGATGCGAAGCCCAACCGCGATATGATCTGAGCACGGTAACCGGATTCTTCGTAAGCCTCGCGATAGAGGGCATCACGTTCACTTTCGCCGTCCTCGACCCCGCCGCCTAACAGAACGATCCCTTTGGGCGTGCGGGCAACGGCAACATCGCCGTTGTCACGAGAGATAACGGCATAAACGCAGTCCTGAACGCTATAGCTTCGCCCCATGCGCGGGGTTCCAAATATCGGCCCGGCCAAAAAACACTCCCTTAAGCCGCCAAGTATGATCTTCAACCTTAAATCAGGTTTTCTTAAATATTTACAGTCTCGCAGCCAAAAACGATCTGATTTGGGAAGTCCATTTCATGTGTGGTCGGGGTGCTGTTTGTCAAATGCATATCACCCCAAAACCAAAACACCCCAAAACAACCAGTGCTTTGGGGTGCATTGAACTTGATTGGCAAATGATGGCCTAGAACGGGATCTCGTCATCAAGGTCCGGGCTACCGGCCGGTGCCGAACCACCACCCGACGATCCACCGTTCCCCCAACCGGCATCAGAGCCGCCGCCAAATCCGCCGCTGTCCTGGCCGCCGCCATAGCCGCCACCAGAGGACGAGCCGCCACCCATGCCCCCGCCATCGCCGCCGCCGCGGTTATCAAGCATGGTCAGGTTGGAGTTGAAGCCTTCAAGCACAACTTCGGTGGTGTAATTGTCTTTGCCGTCCTGTCCCTGCCATTTACGGGTGCGGAGCTGGCCTTCGATGTAAAGCTTGCTGCCTTTTTTCACAAAGCGCTCGACCACATCCGCAAGACCTTCATTGAACACGACAATGCGGTGCCATTCGGTGCGCTCGCGGCGCTCACCAGACTGACGGTCACGCCACTGTTCGGAGGTTGCGATGCTGAAATTGGCGATCTTTTTGCCAGCCTGGGTAAACCGGATTTCAGGATCGCGGCCAAGGTTCCCGACGAGAATGACTTTATTGACACTGCCAGCCATGGGTTATCTTCCAAAGTTTGTGTTGTCCGCTGTCCCGATTGGTCGGGACTTGTGGGTTATCATTGCGCAAAAATGCGCTGCATTAAAGTTTCAAGTGCAATGCGATCCGTTTCATCAAACGAATTGGCTTCGACACTATCTACGTCGAGCACCGCGATCAACTGTCCATCCGCATTAGTCACCGGCACGACGATTTCCGAATTGGTCCGGCTATCGCACGCGATATGCCCCGGGAACGCATGAACATCGGCGACCACCTGCGTTTCAAGTTTAGAGGCAGCAGCACCACAGACACCGCGCCCGAATGGAATGCGAAGGCAGCCAAGCGTGCCCTGGTACGGACCGACGACCAGTTCGTTTTCCTTATGGGGATCAACATTATAGAAGCCCGTCCAGAAGTAATAGTCGAACTTTTGCGAAAGGATACAGCAAACCGTCGCCATAAGCGCGGTCACGTCCGTTTCGCCTTCGGTAATGCTGATCAGTTCTTTTTCTGCTTCTTCGTAAAGCGCTTGTTTCTGTTCGGTCTGCACGATGTACTCCTTAACTTTCGCCGATAGGAACTACCCCGTTCCGGTCTGTTGAGACAAGGGTAAACTGGACAAATGGAAAACAAAAAACGCCCCTGACAGGTAAGTTGTCAGAGGCGTCAGATAGATAGCTGTTAACTGCGATATCGCTCAGATACGCTTGCCGCTTTCGACATCAAAGAGATGGATTTTCTCGGCCGGAACGGACAGATTTATTTTCTGTCCTTGCGTGAACTGATGGGTTCCCTGCAGTCGAAGCGTGACGTTATCTGCATTTGCGCCAAAATCCAGATATGCCAGCGTTTCCGCACCAAGTGATTCCACCATGCGCACACTGGCATCAATGCGGCCGTGACCATCACTATGCATTTGCAGATGTTCCGGACGGATACCGACCGTGACATCCCGTCCCCCGTCGACATCGTGATCAAGTTCGAGTTCGACACCATCGCCAACCGTCACATGCTTTTTGTCGTCCGAGACCTTGCCTTTGAGGAAATTCATCGCCGGCGATCCGATAAAGCCGGCAACGAACTGGCTTGCCGGCCTTTCATAGACGTCAATCGGTGAGCCGATCTGTTCCGCGACACCGCCATTCATGACAATCAGACGGTCTGCAAGCGTCATTGCTTCGACCTGGTCGTGGGTAACGTAGACCGACGTAATTCCAAGACGTTGCTGAAGATTCTTGATTTCAAGGCGCATGTCCACACGCAGCTTGGCATCAAGGTTTGACAGCGGTTCGTCAAACAGGAAGACCTTGGGTTGGCGCACAATCGCGCGCCCCATGGCAACACGTTGGCGCTGCCCGCCTGACAGCTGGCGCGGTTTGCGCTCAAGGTAATCTTCAAGCTGAAGGATGCGTGCAGCCTCACGGACCTTTGCATCGATCTCGGCTTTGCTATGACCGCGATTTTTAAGGCCATAAGCCATGTTGTCATAGTTGTTCATATGCGGATAAAGCGCGTAGTTCTGGAAAACCATCGCAATATCCCGATCAGCCGGTGCGACCTTATTGACGACCTTGTCATCAATGCTGATCTCACCATCAGAAATGCCCTCAAGGCCGGCGATCATGCGCAACAATGTTGATTTGCCACAGCCCGACGGGCCAACAAGAACGGTAAACTCTCCATCCTCGATTTTAAGGTCAATGCCGTGAATGGCCTTATAGCCATTCGGGTACGTTTTTTCGGCCTTGTTAAGCGTTACAGTTGCCATCTTAGTATCCTGTATGCGGATCGGTTGTTTTCAATTCAAACTCGTGGGAGACGGAGATCATTTCTCCGTCTCGACCAGTCCTTTGACGAACATGCGCTGAAAGATCACCACCACCAGTACCGGCGGGATCGATGCCATGATTGTCAGTGCGAATGCTTTGGGAAATTGCGGGATCTGCCCGCCTTCATAAAGCGAGTTATAGACCTGCTTGATCCCGATCACGATGGTGTAAAGCTGATCATCGGTCGTCATCAAAAGCGGCCAGAGATACTGGTTCCAGCCAACCACGAACATGATGATGAAGATCGCGGCAATCATGGTGACAGACAGCGGTACCAGAATATCGATAAAGAAGCGCAACGCCCCTGCACCATCTAGCCTTGCGGCCTCAAGCAATTCGTCGGGGACGGAACGGTAAAACTGCCGGAAGAAGAATGTACCGGTTGCCGAGGCGATCAACGGCAGGATCAGACCGGTATAGCTGTTGAGCAGCCCAAGGCTTGCCACGACCTCATAAGAGGGCACGATGCGCACTTCGAGCGGCAGCAACAGGGTCGAGAAGATGATCCAGAACAGCGGCACAGCCAGCTTGAATCGGAAATAGACAATCGCATAGGCCGCCATCATCGAAATGATCACTTTGCCAATCGCAAAGCCAAGGCCAAGCACCATGCTGTTAAACAGCATCTCAAGCGCGGTCACCCTGCCCTTTGTTGCCTCGGCATCAAACAGGATAGCCCCATAATTGGAAAAGAACTCACCGCCCGGCCAGAATTGAAGGCCGTGCTGGAAGACATATTCACGGGTATGGGTTGATGATGCAAAGGCGACCCAGACCGGAAGGATCATGAAAAGTGCGCCAAGCACCAGAATGGTGTGGTTGGTAAATATACGCCATTTGGACTGATACATGATGACGTTCCCCCTAGTAATGCACTTTGCGTTCGATGAAGCGGAACTGGAACACAGTCAGGACACTGACCATGATCATCAGCAAGACTGACTGGGCCGCACTGCCGCCCATATCCGCACCCAGGAAGCCATCGACATAAACCTTGTAGACAAGGGTTGCAGTCGAGCCACCCGGCGCGCCCTTGGTCGAAACGTCGATAATCCCAAAGGTTTCAAAGAAGGCATATGTCAGGTTGATCACCAGCAAGAAGAAGGTTGTTGGTGCCAGAAGCGGGAATGTGATGGTCCAGAAACGGCGTTCCGGGCTTTTGCAATCAAGGGTCGCGGCTTCCTGTATCGATTTCGGAATGCCTTGCAGTCCTGACAGGAAGAAGATGAAGTTCACGCTGACCTGTTTCCAGACCGCAATCAGAATGACGACAAACGCGGCGTCATTGGGGTTCTCGATGTGGTTAAACTCAAACCCGAAGCTGTTAAAGGCCATGTAAAGGTCGCCCATTAACGGGTTGAACATCATAATGCCAAGCAGGCCAGCCACCGGCGGTGCAATGGCATATCCCCACATCAGAAGTGTTTTATAGGTTTTTGCCCCGCGGATGACTTCGTCGGCGCGCACTGCAAGGAACAGCGAAATCGCGATCGAAAGTACGGAAACAAGAACAGAGAATACGACGGTAAAGATGGCGGAGCGCGTCCATGAACTGCTTGAAAGCACATCTTCAAAATTGCGGAACCAGACAAACTGCGAAGACAGGCCAAAGGCGTCTTCAAGCAAGAAGGACTGGTACAGTGCCTGGGCCGCAGGCCACAGGAAGAATATGGAAATAATCAGAATTTGCGGCGCGATGAAAAGGTATGGCACCGCGCTATGTTCAAATTGTACGCGCTTCATTGTGAACGCAACCTCAAGGCAGAATCAGAAAATGCAAAACAGGGCGGCCAAAAGATCGGCCGCCCCGCATTTGCGAAAAGCAGATTAGTTCGAATAGGTATCGTTGAAGCGATCCAGAAGACCGTTTGCTTCTTCTTCGATGGTCGCAAAGGCTGCATCAACGGTTTCTTCGCCGTTCATGATCTTGTCGACTTCACGATAGATGACTTCGCGGATCTGGACGTAGAAGCCAAGACGGTAACCTTTGGTCCACTCGCCGCCTTCTTCGGAAAGCTGGATGATACCAACTTCGGCATCTGGGCTTTCGTTGTAGTAGCCGTCCGATTTTGCGAGATCATATGCCGCGTTGGTGATCGGAACATAACCGGTTTCTTTGTGCCAGTAGTACTGGGTTTCCGGCTTGGTCAGGAATTTGAAGAATTCAGCTACACCGGCATCCTGTTCGGCATCATGCCCAGAGAACGCGAAAAGAGCAGCGCCGCCAATGAAGGTTGATTTCGGTGCTTCGCCAACATTTTCCCAGTACGGCAGGGTTGAGGTGCCGAAGTCGAACTGTGCGGATTTGCGAAGACCACCGAACGAACCGGAGGAACCGATCCACATTGCAACCTGCTGCTGAACGAAGGCATCCTGGTTGGCGCCCCATGCACGGCCGTAATAACCATAATAGCCAGCGTCTTTCCAGTCTTTGACGTGCTGCCAGTGGTCTTTCAGAGCATCGTTGTTGTAGAGGATTTCAACATCAGTGCTGTCATAGCCGTTGTTGCCCGTCGCCATCTGAAGGTTATGACGCGACATGAAGTTTTCGAAGAAGATCCAAGGGCTGTGCGACTGTGCAAGCGCGGTGTAACCGGCTTCTTTGAGCTTCGGCGCAGCAGCTTCGAATTCCTGCCAGGTTTTCGGAACGTCAACACCGGCTTTGGCCAGCGCTTCTTTGTTGTAATACAGAAGCGGGGTCGAGCTATTAAACGGCATGCCGATCATCTTGCCGTCTGAATCGGCATAGAAGTAGCGAACACCCGGGATGTAATCGTTGATGTTGAAGGCAACATCGTTCTCTTCGAGCAGATCCTGAACCGGCTTAACAGCGCCTTTGGCGTTGATGATGGTGGCTGCACCGGCATCGAAGATCTGAATGATGTTCGGCTGGTTGTTTGCACGGAACGCTGCGATACCTGCCGTCATGGTGTCTTCGTAACCACCTTTGTTGATGGATACGAGTTTGTATTCATCTTGGCTGGCGTTGAAGTCTTCGGTGATCTGGTTGACGACGTCACCCAGGGCGCCGTCCATTGCGTGCCACCAGGTGATTTCGGTTGCAGCCTGTGCGGTGTTGCCGATGGCAAACACGGCAGCAGCGGCCATCAGTGTCTTGCGGAACATTGTCAAGTAACTCCCTATTGAAAACTTGTCGCGAGACGCCGCCCGTAATCCGGCGCCCGGCTAGACGTTCGTTTTCTTCTCGAGGGCGTTTTCACTCAAGTGACAGTTTTCGGAAACTTACTTTTGATGTGCGAATTGGTTGTGATCTGACATAAAAACAGCCAATTTATGATCGAACGAACATCAAAAATATTCATTATGACGCTTGACCACAGCCATCCTCCGACCAGTCTCAACAACAAGAATTAGCTTGGGTTTTAAGGGTGTTGATCAAACCTCTTCGTTATTTCAGTGTGTTGCGGTGCTCTTGTTATGTTTCAGACAAATGAAGTTTTTACGACGGAAGCATGAAAACAGGTCGTTCCGGCGCACGCTTTCGCGATGTTCGAGAAATGTTCATGTTCGAATAATGCGAAAGTTTTCATTCACAGGCGGCATCGACCGCAAAATTGAACCTTTGATTTTATCCCGCAATACGATTGCGGCAGTCGCATCAGCCCTTTACGATGCATGAACCCCGTTTCCAGACACGCAGAGATCGGAGATTCAGGCGTGAGTGTATTTGCCATAAGAAATGCCCGAATCTTTGATGGTAGCGATTTTCTGGCTGATCATGCGGTGCTTGTGAGAGATGGAAAAATTGACGCGATCATTGCGGATGGCAGCGTACCTGATGGTGTCGAAACCATCGACGGCAAAGGACAAACCCTCGCACCCGGTTTGATAGATGTTCAAGTAAATGGCGGCGGCGGCGTATTGCTAAATAACGCACCTGATGTCGAGACGATCAAAACCATGGTCACGGCCCATCGCAAGTTTGGCACCACGGCGATGTTGCCAACCTTGATCACAGACACCCGCGAAAAGATGGAAGCCGCAATCACGGCTGTTCAGGAAGCCATTGACGGTGATCTGCCCGGTGTGATTGGTATTCATCTCGAAGGGCCCTACCTCAACCATCAAAGGCGCGGCGTGCATCCAGATGATCAGATCCGTCACATGGAAGACGATGCCATCGAATTGCTCTCAGGCCTGCGCAATGGTCGAACACTTGTGACACTGGCACCTGAAAATGTTGCGAAAGGCGCGATAAAGGAACTTGTCGCCCGCGATGTGCTTGTATGTGCCGGCCACACAGCTGGTACCTATGAAGACATGATGTCGGCAATTGACGAAGGCATGCAGGGCTTCACGCACTTGTATAATGCCATGAGCCCCCTTTCCCATCGTGCGCCCGGCGTCGTCGGCGCAGCACTTTCCGATGACAGGACATGGTGTGGTCTGATCGCCGATGGCTATCATGTGCATCCAGCGGTCATAAAGGCTTCTGTACGCGCCAAGGTCAAAGGCAAGATGATGTTGGTAACTGATGCCATGCCAACAGTAGGCGCCGTTGAGAAGCGGTTCAAACTGGGGGAAGAAGAAATCATTGCGGTCGATGGCCGCTGTGCGCTTGCGGATGGAACGCTGGCAGGATCGGATCTTGATATGATTTCGGCTGTCAGAAATTGCATGGGAATGGCGGAAGTCAGGCTTGATGAGGCCCTTCGCATGGCTTCGTTATACCCCGCGCAGTTTCTTGGCCTTGATCATGTTCTTGGGCGATTGGCGCACGGGTATCAGGCCGATATGATTTTGTTCGATGATCAGTTCGCGGTTACCCGGAGCTGGGTCAAAGGAGCCGAACAGGCCTGTGTCTGAGCAAAAGTGAGATTTTCCGAAAGTCTATAACGGAAAGCCTTGACCTGAGGCGGCATTTCGAAGATGCATTGGGCTCTGTAACAGTTTGTATGCAGGATCCTCAGGAGATTTTGCTGTTGACCTGTTTTTGCTCTGACCCCCAGGAGGAGTACCCACATGCCTTCCGTTAAACCCGGTGTTGTTACCGGTGCTGCCTACCGCGAACTCGTTGCTGCCTGCAAGCAGGACGGTTACGCCCTTCCCGCCGTCAACATTACGTCTTCAAGCACGATGAACGCAGCCCTTGAAGCTGCTGCAAATGCCGGTTCTGACATCATCATTCAGCTGTCGAATGGTGGCGCGCAGTTCTTTGCCGGCAAGGGCATCAAGGACGCTGCCACTGCCCGTGTTCTGGGCGCTGTTTCTGCTGCCCGCCATGCACAGCTTCTGGCTGAGCATTATGGTGTGGCTGTCGTCATGCATACCGACCATGCCAACCGCAAGTTCGTGCCGTGGGTCGATGAAATGCTGAAATGGAGCGAAAAGGCCTATGCCGAAACCGGCAAGGCGCTATACAGCTCCCACATGCTTGATCTGTCCGAAGAGTCCGTAGAAGACAACCTTGCGACCTGCGAGACCTTCCTGAAGCGGATGTCCGCCATTGAAATGAGCCTTGAGATCGAACTGGGCGTCACCGGTGGTGAAGAAGACGGTATCGGCCAGGAACTTGATACCTCGGTTGAGGAAATCGATCCGCGCCTTTACACCCGTCCGGAAGAAGTTGAAGAAGCCTATCGTCGTCTTTCCCCGCTCGGTCACTTCTCTGTCGCGGCTGCGTTTGGCAACGTGCACGGCGTTTACAAGCCGGGCAACGTCAAGCTGCGTCCGGAAATCCTGCTGGAAAGCCAGAAGTATGTCGCCGAAAAGCACGGCCTTGGGGATCGCCCGCTTGATTTCGTGTTCCATGGTGGCTCCGGTTCGGAGAAAGAGAAAATCGAAGAAGCGGTCAGCTATGGCTGCTTTAAGATGAACATCGATACCGACACCCAGTTCGCCTATGCCCGCCCGGTTGGCGAGTATGTCGAAGCCAATGATCGCGCCTTTAAGTACCAGGTCGATCCGGAAACCGATCAACCCTACAAAAAGCAATATGATCCGCGTGTCTGGATCCGCGAAGCTGAACTTTCCATGGCCGCTCGCCTTGAAGAGGCTTTCAAGGACCTTGGTGCAACCGGTCGCACGGTTACCAAAGGCTAAGTCAGAAAAAAACTGACCTTTTTGGTCACAGGATTTATGAAGCCCGCCGGTCTTGTCCGGCGGGCTTTTTCGTGGCCCCATCGCCTCTGGGATTGTTAATTGCCAGTCTCCTGACAAATACTGACAGGAACTGTCAGGGGTGCGCTTGCGTATAGCTAATGGCTCCTCTATACATTCCCCGAACAATTCAGGAACAAAAGGCCCGACATGCTGACGAAAATTTCGGTTCGCGGTGCGAAAGAACACAACCTTCAGAATATTGATGTGGAACTGCCGCGCGATTCTCTTGTGGTGATTACCGGCCTGTCGGGTTCCGGCAAAAGTTCGTTGGCGTTCGATACCATTTATGCCGAAGGCCAACGACGCTATGTCGAAAGCCTGTCAGCTTATGCACGCCAGTTCCTTGAACTGATGCAAAAACCTGACGTCGAATATATCGATGGCCTGTCGCCAGCAATTTCCATCGAACAGAAAACGACTTCCAAGAACCCACGCTCGACCGTCGGTACTGTCACCGAGATTTATGACTATATGCGTCTGCTCTGGGCACGCGTCGGCATTCCCTATTCGCCTGCAACCGGCCTTCCAATTGTCAGCCAGACGGTATCGCAAATGGTTGACCGCGTTATGGAAATGGATGAAGGCACGCGTCTTTATCTGCTGGCCCCGATCGTGCGTGGCCGCAAAGGCGAATATAAGAAAGAACTGCGTGAATTGCGCGCGCGTGGCTTCCAGCGCGTTAAAATCGATGGTGAAATGTATGACATCGACGAAGCACCGGAACTCAATAAAAAGCTTAAGCACGATATCTCCGTCGTGGTTGATCGCCTGATCGTCAAGGAGGGTATTTCCACGCGTTTGGCAGACAGTTTTGAAACTGCGCTTGAGCTGACTGACGGGATTGTGCTGACGGAAGATGCCAAAACCGGCGAAACCACAGTGTTTTCGGCAAAGTTCGCCTGCCCGGTTTCCGGCTTCACCATCGAGGAAATCGAACCGCGTCTGTTTTCATTCAACAACCCGTTTGGTGCCTGCCCGGCCTGTGATGGCCTCGGAACCCAAATGGAATTCGATCCGATGCTGGTCGTCCCGGATGAAAGCAAGACGCTCGAAAATGGCGCCGTCGCCCCCTGGGCCAGCACGACATCGAAATACTATCTCCAGACCCTGAAATCGGTTGCGAAGCACTTTGACTTCAAAACCAATGTCGCGTGGGAAAAACTGCCGAAGAAGGCCCAGGACATCATCCTGTATGGTTCCGGTGACGAGGAAGTCACGGTGACCTATGATGATGGTTCGCGCAGCTATAAGGTTTCCCGCCCGTTCGAAGGCGTCATTCCCAATATGTCACGTCGTTGGCGTGAAACAGATAGCCAGTGGGCGCGCGATGAGCTGTCAAAATATCAGATGGTGTCAAACTGCCCGACCTGTTCTGGCAAGCGCCTGAAGCCTGAAGCGCTGGCCGTCAAGGTTGATGGCTGCGACATTTCACAGATTACAGACCTGTCGATTGCCAAGGCAGGTGACTGGTTCCTGGCACTGGAAGAAAAGCTGAACGAGAAAGAAACCGAAATCGCGCGCCGTATCCTGCGTGAAATCAATGATCGACTGCGCTTCCTGCGCGATGTCGGTCTGGATTATCTTTCAATGTCACGCACCTCGGGCACGCTTTCTGGTGGTGAAAGCCAGCGTATCCGGTTGGCTTCCCAGATCGGTTCAGGTCTGACGGGCGTTCTTTATGTGCTTGATGAACCATCGATCGGCCTGCACCAGCGCGATAATGATCGTCTGCTTGAAACACTCAAACGCTTGCGCGATCTGGGCAATACGGTTCTGGTTGTTGAACATGACGAGGATGCCATTCGTGCAGCCGACTATGTTGTCGACATGGGGCCAGGTGCAGGTATTCATGGCGGCCGTATTGTTGCCGAAGGTACACCCGAGCAGATCCAGCAGAATCCGGACAGCCTCACGGGCAAATACCTTGTCGGGGTTGAACAGATCGCGGTACCAAAGGAACGCCGCAAGGGTAACGGCAAGGCCATCAGCATCACGGGCGCCACAGCCAACAACCTTCAGGGCATTGATGTTGACTTCCCGCTGGGCAAGTTCATTTGCGTGACTGGGGTTTCCGGTGGCGGCAAATCAAGTCTTGTCATCGAAACGCTGTATAAGGCGTTGGCAAAACGTATGCACAATGCGCGTCACCATCCAGGCGCCCATGACGAGATCAAGGGTGTCGAGCTGATCGACAAGATCATTGATATCGACCAAAGCCCGATTGGCCGAACCCCGCGTTCCAACCCAGTAACCTATACCGGTGCCTTTACGCCGATCCGCGAATGGTTCGCCCAATTGCCAGAGGCAAAAACACGCGGATACAAGCCCGGCCGGTTTTCCTTCAACGTAAAAGGCGGCCGTTGCGAAGCATGCCAGGGCGATGGCGTGATCAAGATTGAAATGCACTTCCTGCCCGACGTTTACGTTGAATGTGACCAGTGCAAGGGCCATCGATATAACCGAGAAACCTTGGAAATATCGTTTAAGGGCAAATCGATATCCGACGTCCTTGATATGACAGTTGAGGAAGGCGCGGACTTCTTCAAGGCCGTTCCATCCATCCGCGACAAGATGGAAACCCTCAAACAGGTCGGGCTTTCCTATATCCATCTGGGACAGCAGGCCACGACCCTATCGGGTGGTGAAGCCCAACGTGTGAAGCTCGCCAAGGAACTGTCAAAGCGCGCAACCGGTCGAACAATCTATATCCTTGATGAACCGACGACCGGTTTGCATTTCCACGACATTCGCAAGCTACTTGAAGTGTTGCATACGCTGGTTGATCAGGGAAATACGGTCGTTGTGATCGAACATAACCTGGATGTCATCAAGACCGCCGACTGGATCATTGATATCGGCCCCGAAGGTGGTGATGGTGGCGGTCAGCTTGTAGGTACAGGAACGCCAGAAGACATCATGGGCAACGAGCGCAGCTATACCGGACGCTATTTGAAGCGCCATCTAGGACTGGAATAAAACATAAGGGCAGCATCCCGCTGCCCTTATTGATTCTGGTGCTGTTTCATGGCCCTAGCCGGGATGCGTTACCCTGTCCTCAACCCGCTTCACCAGCGCAGTGCTGAGCCGTTCGCTAAAGCCAGACAGGAAGGCGAAGACCAGGACGATTGATATCTGTTGACCGGCGGCGGCGGATTGGCTGATTTCGTCAAGATCGTCGATCTTGTGCAATTCATCCAGTGGGATTGGGAGCATCCCGGCCCGCAATGCCAACAACACAAGAATGGCAAAGCAGAACCCCATGCACGGTCGGAACAGAAAATTGAAGAACACGGAAGCCGGCTCCATTTCATCCCACGGAACATCCTTGCCAAGCCGCATCATCATACTTGTCAGGGCCCCGATTGCGCCAAAGCTGCCAACCACGAACAGCAAATCATAGCTGAAACCGAACACCTTGCCGCTGCCCGCGCTGATGATGTTGTCGATCTGAACGAACAACAGCACGGCGAAAACCAGAACGATTGGTGAAAGTGCCAGTGCCAGGGCCGCAATTCGAAGGCTTTTGTTGAATGCCAGCTCTATTGGATTTTCAGGGAGAACCGCTTTGGGATTTTCTTGCTGCGCGTGCTTTAGGTCGTGAAGGTATCCTTGAACAAAACCGTCCCGCCCCTGGTTTAACGCCAGCAGCATGATAATGGCGTCGGATTGTTTACGGTCCCGGACGGCTTCGCTGTCATTGTCGTCATCTTTACGCCACCAACGCAAAAACGATCGTATGACCATCGAAGAGCGCCAGCCCTGACGGGTGGCAACGACGTATTCGATCATGCCTTCTATGTCGGCGGGGCCGAACGCGCTTTCGCCCTTACAACCGAACGGAAATCCAAGACGACGCTCCGATGGAACGGGCTTTTCTTCGATTTCTAGAGTTTCCGGCTCATCCCGGGCATCTGAACAGTCCACGTCGATGATATGACGCCTGCGCGGCACAAGACCAATGACCGGACAATGTGTTGGTTCGTAGCCATAGGGATGATGCGGGTAACTCATGATGCCATCTTCGCGTTATCGGGACAGAACGGCGCTGTTCTTCAAGACGGTTGGGATGTGGTGTTGTGAAAATTTCAGGTCACTACAACATCATGTGATCTTGTTTGCCCCACTTCCGGTGCAATTGACTTGAAATCTGCCCCCTTGCACCGCTATGTGTGTGCCACGTTATCAAATCCACTCTGGCAAGGAGTTCGCACACGTGAATACGGTCAAGCCTGTTCATATTATTGGCGCCGGTCTGGCAGGCAGCGAAGCCGCCTGGCAATTGGCAGAAGCCGGTGTGCCTGTCATCATCCACGAAATGCGACCAACGCGTCCGACCGACGCACATCATACGGACAAGTGTGCTGAACTGGTCTGCTCGAACTCGTTCCGTTCAGATGACAAGGAATACAATGCCGTCGGCCTGATTCATGATGAAATGCGCCGTGCTGGATCGATCATCATGCGCTGTGCTGATCAGCACAAGGTGCCTGCCGGTGGTGCACTTGCTGTAGACCGCGAGGGTTTTTCCGAAGCGGTAACAACCGCACTTGAAAACCATCCATTGATTACGATGGAACGCGGCGAAATTGATGGCCTGCCGCCCGAAGAATGGGAACAGACCATCATCGCAACTGGTCCGTTAACGTCCGGGGCCCTGGCAGACGCCATTCGCAAGGCAACTGGCGAAGAAAGCCTTGCCTTTTTTGATGCGATTGCGCCGATTGTCTACAAGGACAGCATCGATTTTGACAAGGCGTGGTTCCAGTCGCGCTATGACAAGGGCGATGGCAAGGACTACATCAACTGCCCAATGTATGAAGATGAATATAACCGCTTCATCGATGCCCTGATCGAAGGTGAAAAGACCGAGTTCAAGGAATGGGAAAAAGACACACCGTATTTCGACGGTTGCCTTCCGATTGAGGTCATGGCCGAACGCGGGCGTGAAACACTGCGTCATGGTCCAATGAAGCCTGTTGGTCTGACCAACCCGCATAATCCGACCCAAAAGCCACGCGCGATTGTTCAACTGCGTCAGGATAACGCACTGGGCACGCTCTATAATATGGTGGGTTTTCAGACCAAGCTTAAATATGGGGCACAGGTTGAAGTCTTCCGCACCATTCCCGGCCTGGAGAACGCGGAGTTCGCCCGTCTGGGGGGAATTCATCGCAATACTTTCCTGAATTCTCCGCGCCTTCTGGATGGAACTTTGCGTCTGAAATCGCGTCCGGATCTGCGTTTTGCCGGTCAGATTACGGGGTGCGAAGGCTATGTTGAAAGTGCGGCTGTCGGGCTGATGGTCGGTCGGTTCACCGCGGCGGAAAAAGCAGGCAAAAGCATCCCGACCCCGCCGCTTGCCACAGCCATGGGGGCCCTGCTGAACCACATTACCGGTGGCGCGGATGAAAGCACGTTCCAGCCAATGAATGTGAATTTTGGTCTGTTTCCCGACCTTGAGCTAACAAAACGGGTCAAGGGTCGTGACCGCAAAAAGCTCTATACTGATCGGGCCATTCCGCTATTTGACGAATGGCTTGGCGCCGTATCAGCCGCCTGAAGAATTAAAAGCCGCATCCTGTTCGATGCGGCTTTTTCGTTGGATCGTGAAAGACTGTATCAGTATGGGGAAGATTGGCGGGTCAATTTACCCGTGACATCGCGGATCTGTTCGCCATCGCGGAAGCGGCGAAACACCAGATCTAGGTTCCCCTCCTCATCAAGGGTGCGCTTGTAGACCTGCATCTCATACCCGCCTTCATCGTTGATATAGAGGGCGTGGATGGTCAGTGTCTTGTCGACGATCCTTGCCCAGAAGAACGGTTCACCCTTGAGCGGATCATTGGGAATACGTTTCCCGAACAGGCCTGAGCGCATGGCGCTGCCATAGATATCGGCGCGTTCGGTTGCATAAAACTCAACATCCAGTGATACAGTTTTTTCCCGACCATCCGCCTTGTGAATGACAGTCGACCAATCGACGACAAAGCCGCGGTCAGTTTTTTCGATTACAACATCAAGGTCACGTGCCTGAAGTTCATTTTCGGCATGTTCAATTGTCGTACCATGATACGACCCGACAAAGGGATCTATGCTGGCGGCCTGAGCCATGGAAATGGAAGCAAGACACAGCCATAGGGCAGCAATCAGGGTCAGATTACCAAACCAACGCATCCGGGAGTGTGAGATCGAAGTTGACATGTCGGTCCTCATCGCAGGGTTGCCCCTTGTGTCGTGCCCAATTTCAAAGCGTTATCAACGCTACCATGGACAGTTCAACACTGTCCTGACCTTTATCACCTCTTTAAGAGATACTTTTGTGATGATCACGGGGCAAGTGACATCCCATCAATATCTCTTGAGCATCCCATTCAGCGTCAAACGCAGGCTGGCCGGCCGGGCCAAACCAAATTCTGCAGAAAACGGATCGTAATTCGCCTTGGCCAGTTTCCGAAGATAACCATCTGCCAGAACGACCGGCAATGCAGCAGCATGGGCCTGCTTCGGCAAGGCCCGTCGATGTTTGCGGGCCTCATTGATCCGATCACGTGCGAGCAATGCCAACTCGCTGATGAAGTCGCGAATTTCCTGTTTTTTGCGAAATTCGAAGACATCGCCCTGCGCCACTTCATGATGATCCATTCGATCCTTGGGCAGGTAAAGGCGTTTCGAACGACCATGGAATACAATGGCGCGCATGATGCCAACCAATCCATAGGCATTACCGGCAAGACGTGCAGCTTGGCTTGCATCGTCGTCCTTTGCCCCCAGAAGCTTTGCCGCCAGAACACTGACTTGGCCGGATGTTTGATCGATGTAACGATCAAGTTCCTGCTGGGTGGCAGGTTGGCGATCTTCCAGATCAAATTCGCGGGCTGCAATAATCGCTTCAAGCTCCGGGACGTCAAGTTGGCCGTCTTTAACCAATTCGGCAAGGGGCTCGACAACCTCGTGTTTGCGCACCTGTCCTTCGCCCAGTTCAGTCAGGGTGTCACGCCACCATTGCAGGCGAATATGCCCCAGCATAACCTCGCTGACCATTTCACGGGTCTTGGAGACTTCCTGATTAAAGGCATAGAGCGTGAACAGTGATTCACGTTTCTCCGGTGCGGCAAAAAGCGTGCACAGGAAACGATCCCGGTCATGGCGCCTGACATAGTCTGCGCAATGAGAAAGTTTGGGCGTATCGGTCATTTATCCTATCCGATCTTACGTTCCGCACGTTGATCGTCATTTGGGCTATTGCTGAATTCCGGCATGCTTTCGACATATAGCGATTGTGACGGGAAGGCGAAAGCCGCCCCCTCTTCCTCGACAATGCGCTTGAAAGCGATGATGTGACGATTTCGGATGTCACGCCAGGTCACCCAATCCGTGGTTTTGGTGAAATAATAAAGATCAATATTGATCGAACTTGCACCAAAGTCCGAAAAATGAACCATCTGGGCCACGTCGGTCTGCGCAACATCTTCGTCGTTTTTCAGAAAATCACGCAGCTTGTCGACGATGGCTTCCATCTGCTTGGCGGTTGTTCTGTATTCAAGACCAATCACCATCTTGATCCGGCGATGTGTCATGCGCGACCAGTTGATCACCGGTGAATCCACGATCTGGGCATTGGGCATCGTCACCAAGGCCTTGGCAAAGGTGCGTACTTTGGTGGCGCGCAGGCCAACGACCTCTACCGTCCCTTCAAAATGCGGCGTTTCGATCCAGTCACCGCGCTTATACAGATTGTCGGCAAAGATCGTCAGACCGCCAAAGATATTGGCAACTGAATCCTTTGCTGCCAAGGCGACAGCCATCCCGGCAAGACCAAGACCACCGAGAAACGCCGAAACATCAATGCCCCAGTTTTCCAGAATGATAACGCCGCCGATAACGACGATGAGCGTTTTCACACCACGGATAAAGAATTGCCTGAGATCATCGCCAAGCCCGGCACCAAACCGGCCGACCAGCCGATTGAGCGAAACCCCCAGCGGTTCGACTGCCCGAAACAGCGCCCAAAAGACGCAGAAACCAGCCGCGATTGAAATAGCCTCAACAGCAAACGCATCAATTTCTTCGGGGAGTGTCAGTACCTCGGTCGCGAAATATACCCCAAACAGCATGAACAGCGCTTGGAGCGGCAAGGCAAACGCGTCGAGCACATTGGCCATCATGCTTTCCGAGCGCTGCTGTGCGATGCGGCGCAATATACCAAGCGCGCCGCGCACCAGAACACGTTTGAAGATGAAGAACACAACCAGCACCAAAAGCGCACCGATCAGTCTTCCGACCTCTCCGCCGCCAAGCATGTCGACCCAAGAATTCATTTGGCCGATGACCTCTTCATTGAGGTTGTCCAGTTCGGTGGTGATTTCATCCATGGCTTGTAAGCTATTCTGATGTTAAGGTTATTACGACTTCTGACATGACACGACTGTGTAGCACATCGTTCTCTGGCCTTTGTATAACAACTAAATTGGCTCAGGCATATGGCATCATTTGCGTCGGGAAGCATACATGTTATCGGTGGCGGCCTTGGTGGGTCAGCACTTGCAACCTGTATGGCAGAAGACGGCTTTGAGGTTACGCTTTATGACGAGGCGGAACCATTCGAAAGCCGCTGGACGCGCGGTATGCACACTGCGGCCGAGAGCCAAAATGCTGCCGAGCCAGAAGTATTCTATGACCCGCAAGGGCTGGTTGAAGGTTTCTTCGCGCAATACCCGGAAATTCCGAGAAAGCTGATCCGACCTGCCCATTGCGTAATGGGTTTGAAACGTGGACGGCGCAAACATGCCATCGTTTCACTTGATCAGGGTCTCTCACGATCATTGATATCTCGGCGTATCGGCCTGGCAGCAAGGGCCTATACGGCCCTTACTCTTTTTCAACAGCGCTATGCCAGCGAGGAAAGCCGTGTCGAGAGCACACTGGGATCTAGCACCTTTGATTCAGATGACAAAGCGCACCAGCCAGGTACATATCACCGAGATGCACTGACAGTGTTGGCTGAGGTGCTGTTCTCAATGCCAGCGCACAAATGCTCGAAAGCATTGCTGGCCCGTGTTCTGGTTCCCACGCTGCGCGAGATGCTGCGACGTCATCATGAACCGGTTTTTTCTGCTGTTGATCCAATCATTCTCAATGACATCGCCTTGCCTGCCCTGCGCGAGCGATTCATTGCAGCCGGCGGCAAGATCAAAGCGCGGACGAAACTTGGCGACATTGACAGCACATCGGATTACGCCACCGATCTATTGTTTGAGGATGATAGTCAGGTGGTTCTGAAACCCGATGATGCAGTCGTACTTGCGCTGCACCCCGGGCCGTTATGTGATGCGGTGCCAGACATCGGCATTACACCGGCCCCGGCCCGTCGTCTGAGCATGGCATTTGAGATACGCAAACCGTTTGTTGAACCGCGCGCTCTTCTTGCCGGCGACGATATTGTGCGCGCCATTTACTGCACCCGTCGGCACCTTCAAGTTAGTCTGAATAGTTCTTTGCCATTAACAGCTATCCAGAACGCCAATCAATTCGCACAACTTGTTTGGCAACGCTGTGAGTGGCTCTGTGATCAGTATCTTAATCTTGATCTGCAAGCGCGCATTGACACCAGTGATAATGCGGAACACCCCAAGCATCTTTTTATAAATGCAGAAGCCCCGTTTCCAGAAATGACACCAGGAATGGCTGCGGCCAGACAGCACCTGCGCGCCCCCTGGAAAAACCTGTTCCTGTGTGGTGACGCCTTTCCGGTCGATCAGGCACCGGGCCCTGCGGCCCTGTTTTCAAGCGTATCGGATGTGCGCCATCAGCTTGAAAGGTTCTTCGCATAGCATTCAGCTGAAGGGTCTAAACAGCGATCATTGCTGCGGCAACACGACGTGCTTCTGACACCAGAACGTTATAGGTTCGACACGCGGCACCGGTATCCATCGGTTCGATTACAATGCCGTGCGGTCTTAACGCCTGACGCCACTCAATTGGTACAGGTGTTAGACGTGTCCCCATGCCAAGCAACAGGATTTCGATTTCATCGGCCTTTTCTATCACCCGGGAAAAAGAGTCCGGCGTGATGTCGTCTTTTTTCGTAACGTTCCATGAATAGACGGCTTCAGGAAACAGCAGAATTGATCCCGTAACCGTCTCTTCGCCAAATCGAAAAATGCCATCGCCATAGCTGGTGACTATTTTACTGCCTTCGGCGACCAAGGTGCTTACTTCAAGAGACATGCGGGCCCCATTTGCGGTTGTTCGATTAATTTGAATTGGACTTAGTCTGGATTTCACGGAGTGTCGAGGTGCTCTTCAGTAATTTTTCTGCGCCAAAGAATGAACAACCCGGACAAAACGACGATACCGCAACCGACAATCATCAACAGGTCGGGCTCCTCGCCAAACAGGATCATGCCCAGTGCAATACCAAACAACAAGCGGGTGTACCTAAATGGCGTAACTGCGGAAACATCACCAATGCGCATCGCTTTCATTAAGGCAGCGTAGGCAAAAGCCCCCATCAGGATTGCGCCAACGAAATACAAAACGCTTTGCGTATTCATCCACGTAAACGCTTTTCCATCCCAGAATGAAAACATGATGCCAGCCAGTATAATGGCCACAAAACCATAGAAACCAAGGATGGACGTACTTAGTGATACAGGCGCTGCACGGCTGGCAAGATCACGCCCGGCAAAGCCAATCGTGCCAATAACAGCAAGCAGGGATAACGCAGAAAAGCTGTCAGCAGTCGGTCGCAAAATAATCAAAACGCCAATCAATCCGACGATGATTGCCGTCCATCTTCTCCAACCCACCTTTTCGCCAAACAGGAGTGCTGCTCCAAGAACGACAATAATCGGCGTCGCCTGAAGAATTGCGGTCGTCGATGAAAGCGGCGTTAATGCCAATGCGAGGACATAAAACAACCGGCCAATAACTTCAAAAACGATCCGTATGCCCATCGCGCGCGACAGCACGTCAGGATTAAGCAAGTGCTGTTTGTTGATCCGCGCGACAACTGCAAACAGGAGCGCCCCACCGACCCCGAACACAACCAGGACCTGACCAACGGCATGGGTTTCCGAGACAGCCTTGACAAAAGCATCCTCAAAAGAGAACGCCACCATCGCGGCCATCATCCAGATGCTTCCGATCAGATTTGCGCGATGTTCGGGAGGCGATGCGATATGGGGTGTCATCCGTTTCCGCCAGTTCTTGATGGACTTTTTATCGGCTCTCTAGGCACGGAAACCAAAGACCGCAAACGATCAAATCCCGTAAAGAAATGGCCGGGTTTGTTTTCTCACAAACCCGGCCATAGTGTAAATGTCTATCAATCCAATCCGGCAGATCAGGCGCCAGCTTCCTGACCTTCTTCTGCCTCGGGGATCTTGCGTTTCAGGCGCAGCACAACCAGAAGCGGCGAAGCGACACAGATCGAAGAATATGTCCCGATCACGATGCCAAAGATCAAAGCCATGGTGAAACCACGAATGGCTTCCCCACCGAACACAAACAGCGCAATCAGGGCCAGCAAAGTGGTCAATGACGTCATGGTCGTACGGGCCAGCGTCGAGTTGATCGACAGATCAAGAAGATCGGGGATTTCCATCTTGCGGAATTTGCGCAGATATTCACGGATCCGGTCAAACACCACCACGGTATCGTTGATCGAGTAACCTGCGACAGTCAGAACCGCAGCCAGGGTCGCCAAATCAAACTGAATGCCTGTAACGACAAAGAAACCCACGGTAATCAGCACATCATGGAGCAACGCTGCCACCGATGCGATGGCAAACTGCCATTCGAACCGCACCCAGATATAGACCATGATCAGGAATAGCGAGATCACGACCGAATAGAAACCGGCCTCCTTAAGCTCACCACCGACTTTGGGGCCGACAAGTTCGCTCCGGCGGATAGTCACATCATCACCAAGCGCCTCGGTAACCGCAGCAAGGGCTGCCATCTGGGCTTCTTCTTCTCCGTCCTGGCGTTGCAACTGGATCAGAACGTCGTCTGGTTCGCCGAATTCCTGAATGGAAACATCACCAAGGCCAAGGCTGCCAAGATTATCACGCAGCGCATTGATATCGGCCGGACCATCAGTCTTGATTTCAACCAGAATACCGCCACGGAAATCGATGCCAAAGTTAAGACCCTTGGTAAAGAACATCCCAACGGATGCCAGCACCATTACCAAAGACACGATATAGAAAATCTTCCGGAATTTAAGGAACGGGACGTTCACGTCATCCGGGATAAGATGTAAAGGTTTCATATCTTCCCTGTTCCCTTCCTTAAATAACCAGCTCGGTCGGACGACTGCGCTTGACCCATGTCGCAATTAGCAACCGAGTCAGCCAGATCGCCGAGAACATCGACGTGATAATCCCGATGGCCAGCGTCACAGCAAAGCCCTTGATCGGACCTGACCCGAAGCTAAACAGCACAAGCGCTGCAATCAGGGTCGTAATGTTGGCATCAAGAATGGTCGACATCGCGCTGCGATAACCTGCATCGATGGCATTGATGATTGACCTGCCATTTCGCCGTTCCTCGCGGATACGTTCAAAGATCAGAACATTGGCATCAACCGCCATACCGACCGTCAGAACGATCCCGGCAATCCCCGGCAAGGTCAGCGTCGCCTGAAGAACCGACATCACTGCCAGAACAAGGATAAGGTTCATCATCAGGGCGATGTCCGCATAAACGCCAAACCGACCGTAACTGATGATCATAAAGGCGATTACGAAAACAAGCCCGAGAACTGCTGCGAATTCACCTGCCTCGACTGAATCCTGGCCAAGGCCAGGACCGACCGAGCGTTCTTCGAGAATCTGCATAGGCGCAGGCAAAGCACCTGCACGGAGAAGAAGCGAAAGATCGTTGGCTTCTTGAACGCTGAACTGACCGGTAATGATACCGTTGCCACCAAGAATTGGTTCGTTGATGCGCGGTGCGGAAATCACTTCACCATCCAGAACGATGGCAAGGCCACGGCCTGCATTTTTGCTTGTTACATCACCAAACCGCGCGCCACCGGCCGCGTCAAAGCGGAAGGACACTACCGGGCGACCGTCGCTAAAGGTCGGCTGCGAATCAACAAGGTTGTCGCCCGACACCACGATACGACGATCAATCAGATATTCACGGATGCCGGCAGCCTGATCGCTGGCATCAGCAGCCGGCAAGATCATCGTTCCCGGCGGAAGACCCGTTGCACGGGCCTCGGCCGCGGTTTTCTCGTTATTCACCAGATGGAAGTTCATCTTTGCGGTACGGCCAAGAATGGCCCGCAGGCGCGTCGGATCATCAAGACCCGGTACCTGAACAACAATGCGGTTTTCGCCCTGACGCTGGATTGATGGTTCTGTCGTGCCCAACTCATCAACACGGCGACGGACCACTTCCAATGACTGCGCAATCGCGCGGTCTATCAGTTCACGGTAAGCAATTTCGTTATAGGTAACGGTGATGTTGTTACCTTCGCCGCCCAGCTCTGTATTCGGCTCCGCTGTTCGCGCGATTTCGCGGGCTTTTTCCACGTCTTCGGGGCTCAGAACGGTGATTTCTGCACCGTTGGCGCTCGATTCACGTGGGCGGTTGCGGATTCTTTCCTTACGCAGTTCTGTGCGGATTGCATCCGCAAGAGCATCATAGCGTTCGCGCAGGACCGTATCGGTGTCGACTTCAAGCAACATGTGCGAGCCGCCACGAAGGTCAAGGCCGAGATTGATCTGCTTGCCCGGCAAATAGCTGGACTCAGTCGGGAACGTTCCCGACGGCAGGAAGTTCGGCGCAGCATAAATTACGCCCAATGCACACACCAGAAGGACCAGTGCTGCTTTCAATTTGGTAAAATAAAGCATGTTTTTGTGACCGGATCTGTCTGGGTCAACCTTGGTCTGGTTCCAAGGTTCTTGGAACAACGGGTATTTGGTACCGCTTCAGGCCACCGGCAAAATGCAAGAAGGCGGAGCCGTGTGCCCCGCCTCGCTTGATACGAAGAGATCAGTCTTTTTTGGGCTCTTCTTCTTTTTCTTCTTTGTCTTCTTTAGCGTCGCTTTTGGCCGGTTCGGTTTTCGACAGAACCGTGGAAACCATACCGCGCGCTACTTTGACTTTGACGCCATCAGCGATCTCGACCGAAAGTTCATCATCGCCAACGACCTTGGCAACGGTACCGATCAGGCCACCAGCGGTAACAATCTTGTCGCCGCGACGGATCGCCTCGAGCATTGCTTTATGTTCTTTCTGCTTTTTCTGCTGAGGACGAATAAGCAGGAAATAGAAAACAACAAAAATCAGGATCAGCGGCGCAAACTGCATCAGCGCACCTGCGCCATCTCCACCACCAGCGGCCTGAGCGTAAGCCGTCGAAATAAACATTAGGAACTCCTAATTCCTCAGAACAAAAAATATCAACTGCCGGAATATAACGGGGTGTTGCGCCAAAGCAAGGGAGAACCGGTTTTAAAGCGGTAAAATCAACACTTGTGTGCGTTTGTTCACCTTGCGTTGCACGAAAGTCATTATAACAAACACTTCCATTGGCTTGCTGATGTGCTAGCTTTCCGGCCAACAAAAAGTGTCACCAGAAAAAGAAACACCCAAGAGGCCCCGATGACCAGCGATTTCGACACACTTTTACCCGCGCTCGAACGCATTGCCAATGCGCTGGAACGCATGGCACCACCAGCTCGCTCCAAGAACGACCTGAGTGCCGCGGATGCTTTTGTCTGGCAGGCCCAGACCAGCTACCTGCAGCCGGTGCGCAACGTGAATCGCGTCGATATCAGCCTGCTTCAGGGTATCGGGCAGCAAAAAGAAATTCTGTACAACAACACTAAGCGCTTTGCAGACGGCCTTCCGGCCAATAACGCCCTGCTTTGGGGGGCACGCGGTACCGGCAAAAGCTCTATCGTCAAGGCGATGCACGCCATGATCAATGCAGAAAGTCCGGCATCACTGGCACTGGTGGAAATACACCGCGAAGATATTCCGACCCTTCCCGATCTGCTGCATATCCTGCAGGAAAGCGGTCGTCGTACTGTTCTGTTCTGTGACGATCTGTCATTTGATATGCACGATGAAAGCTACAAGTCTCTTAAGGCTGTACTGGATGGTGGTATCGAAGGCCGCCCGAAAAACGTGATTTTCTATGCCACGTCAAATCGCCGACATCTGATGGCGCGCGACATGATTGAAAATGAACGTTCGACGGCAATCAACCCGTCCGAAGCGGTCGAGGAAAAAGTCTCCCTTTCGGATCGGTTTGGTCTGTGGCTCGGCTTCCACAATATATCCCAAGACGTTTATTTCGAGATCATTGATGGTTATGCCAAGGAATTCAAACTCGACATGCCAACCGAAGAGCTGCACGCACGCGCCAAGGAATGGACAGTGACGCGCGGCAGTCGTTCTGGTCGCGTCGCGTGGCAGTTTATTCAAGAGATCGCGGGCGAACTCGGCAAGTCGATCGACTAGCCCAAAACTGCTTGCAGGAAACGTTGATGGCACCCGGGCAATGTCCGGGTGTTTTTATTATCGCGAGACCATCACGCTTGGCAGATATTTAATCGGATCGGAAGACTTGCGCCCTTTGCGGACTTCAAAGTGAAGTTGCGGGAAAGTAACCGCCCCCGTCGTACCGACTGTGGAGATTTTCTGGCCGCGTTTTACAACGTCCCCCCTCGCAACCAGGGGGCTTTCCGTGTGCGCATATGCGGTCACGAAGTTATCGGCATGTTTGATCAGGATCAGGTTGCCAAAACCACGCAATTCGTTGCCGACATAAGTCACAACACCGTTTTCCGCTGCAAGGATGGGTGTGCCACGATTGGCCTGAATGTTGATGCCGTCATTAAACAGTCCGCCGGTGCTCGCCCCGTACTTCAGGACCACCTTGCCCTGTACCGGCCAGATGAACCCTTTTCGGGCGGATGGCTCGGCCAAGGCAACGTTCTGGCGAACGTTACTGCCCTGCCCGGCGACCGGTGTCGACCTGCTATCAGACACCCAACTGCGCGCAGACGCCATTTTGCGTTCGGCAGCGGCAGCAAAATCTTGTGGTTTCAGGCCTGGCGTCGGGATGCTTCCGCCGTTGCGCGGCGAAACCCGTGCAAGCGTCGTCGTTGGCCTTGTGGTTCGAGCTGGCGCGCTTGTTGAGTTCGTCGGCACGCTTACCACCTGACGTTTGCCGCCAATCGTGACAGTTTTGGTCGGTGCTGTGGTTCTCGATGCGATAGCCGTATCTGGCGGCATGCTGTCATAGTTCGGGGTCCACGGCGGCAACACAAGGCGCTGCCCCGGATAGATCACATAAGGCTTGCGAAGATCATTACGGTGGGTGAACTCGACGAAGTCCATGTGATAGCGCACGGCGAGTTCGGAAACTGTATCCCCCGGCGCAACAGTGATGACGCGTTCGCCGTTTTTAAGTTTTGGCATGCTGTAGGGGCTATAACTCGCCCCATCGCCATAAACCACCGGCACCGGAACGGAATTGAGCAAACAGCCGCCAAGCGCCGCACTTGCCGCGCAGACAAGCAGCAGGCGTTTACCGTGATCAACAGCGCGTTTGACACAATTTTCCACCATGGTTCCGATTGTCTCCGATCAGCGGTTAACAATCGGTAAGCATGCAGACACTTTGAGTCGGAATTTTTAGGGCCGAGAAGTCATCAGAATTCTTCGGTGCCGGGAAGCATCGGCACGAAACGGACCGGCATCAGTTCGGTCACATCGACGCCACTTGGCGTACGCAGAACACGTAGCAGCAATTGCGTGTGCGACACCTCACCAACGGGCACGACCATAATGCCGCCCACGGCAAGCTGATCAACAAGCACCGGCGGAACATCCTGTGCTGCAGCGGTCACGATAATACGGTCAAAAGGCGCCTGCGCCTTCCAGCCAAGTCCACCATCAGCATGCAGGGTGGAAATGGTATGCAGGCCCAGTTCACGAAACTTTTCTTCGGCTTCGCGCAACAGGGGCTTGTGACGTTCAAGGGTGTAAACCCGGCGCGCCAGCTTGGCCAGAATGGCCGCCTGATAGCCCGACCCGGTTCCGACTTCCAGCACCTTCATTCGGTCATTAAGCTCAAGCGCCTGCGTCATCAACGCAACGATATAGGGCTGTGAAATCGTCTGTCCCTTACTGATCGGCAAGGCGACATTTTCCCATGCGCGGGTCACGAAGGGGTCAGCAACAAAGGATTCACGCGGGATTTCAGCAAGTGCGGCCAGAACCTCTTCGTCGTGAATGCCATCTTCACGAAGAGTTTGCAGCAGATTAGCAATGGCGTTTTCGCGTGTCATCACCGGCTCGTTCACGGGAATGCCTTCGTCAGTTTTTCAAATGTTTCATAATGGGTGAAATCAAGACTGATTGGTGTCACCGAAATGTTGCCCTGTTCGATGACACGCAAGTCCGCAGCTTTATCGGCTGGCAGTTCGGATTGAATGGCACCAATCCAGTAATAAGGCTCGCCACGCGGATCAAGACGTTCTGCAATATGGTCACCGATCTTGCGCTGCCCCTGCTTTGCAATTTTGACCTCTGCCCCGCCTTTGGCCTCGTGGTCAGGGAAGTTAACGTTGATCAAAACGCCTTTGGGCCATGTGGTGGTGACCAGGGTTGCAAGAACGCCCTTCAGGTACTTCTCGGCAATCTTCCAGTCGATCATCTCACCGGCAAAATACTGTGAGAACGCGACGGCCGGTACGTTCAGAAGTGTTGCCTCCATCGCCGCAGCGACCGTCCCTGAATAGGTTACGTCTTCGCCAAGGTTCCCCCCACGGTTGATCCCGGACAAGACGATGTCTGGCGGATTGTCACGCATTACCTGCTGCAAGCCGAGCAAAATACAATCGGTCGGTGTTCCGTCGACTGCAAAATGCCTTTCGTCGCGCTTATGAATGCGCAACGGACGTCGCAGGGTCAGGGAATGCCCTGCCCCGCTTTGCTCCATTGATGGTGCGATCACCCAGACATCATCCGAAAACTCGCGCGCGAGCTGTTCGAGCAGCTTGATCCCGGGCGCGTCGATGCCATCATCATTGCTGATCAGGATACGGGCGTTGGTGAGGTCAAGCATGTCTGTTTCGTCCTAGCGCGCCGAAATGACCTCGATACCGCCCATATAGGATTTGAGCGCATCCGGAACACGGATCGAACCATCAGCCTGCTGATAGTTTTCCATAACCGCAATCAGGCAACGACCAACCGCAAGACCAGACCCGTTCAGGGTATGAACAAACTGGGTCTTCTTCTCGCCCGTCGCGCGATAGCGAGCGTTCATACGACGTGCCTGGAAGTCACGGGTGTTCGAGCAAGACGAAATCTCGCGATACTTGCCCTGTCCGGGCAGCCAAACCTCGATGTCATAGGTTTTGGTCGCCGAGAAACCGATATCACCGGTGCACAGGATCACAGTGCGATACGGCAGGCCAAGGCGCTCCAGAACCGTCTCGGCACAGCGCGTCTTGCGGGTCAGTTCCTCGTCGGACTTTTCGGCTTCAACCACCGAAACCATTTCCACCTTCGAGAACTGATGTTGACGGATCATGCCGCGGGTATCACGCCCGGCCGAACCGGCCTCCGAGCGGAAGCACTGGGTTAGCGCAGTATAGCGCAACGGCAACTTGGCCTGATCAACGATCTCGTCTGCCACCTGATTGGTCAGGGTGACCTCAGAAGTCGGAATCAACCAGTAATCATTGGTCGTTTTGAACAGATCTTCTGCAAATTTTGGAAGCTGACCGGTCCCGAAAACCGCATTGTCACGCACAAGCATCGGCGTGATGGTTTCTTCGTAACCATGTTCGGTTGTGTGCAGATCGATCATGAACTGCGACAAGGCGCGTTCAAGCTTTGCCAAACCGCCACGCAGAATAACAAACCGCGAACCCGAAAGTTTGGCCGCAGTTTCAAAATCCATCAGCCCCAGTTTCTCGCCGATTTCAAAATGTTCGAGCGGTTTGAAATCAAACTCACCTGGCGTCCCCCAGCGATTGACTTCGACATTATCGTCTTCGTCTTCGCCCACCGGCACTTCCGGATCCAGCACGTTTGGGAAAGAGGACAGCAAAAGATCAAGCTTGTCATTCAGGGATGCCTGCCCGTCTTCTGCTTCTTTGATCTTGTCCTTGAGCGTGGACATCTCGGCCATCAGGTCGTCGGCGTTTTCACCGTTCTTGCGCAGCTTTCCGATTTCACCGGAAATCACCTTGCGACGGGCCAGCATTTCCTGATGTTCGGTCATCAGTTTACGCCGCTCTACGTCGATATCGATCAAACGCTGTGCGGTAACGTCCTGTTTGCGCGCAGTCATTGCTGCGTCAAAAGCCTCGGGATTTTCCCGAATCCATTTAATGTCGTGCATCTAACGGCACCCTGTCAGTCTATCTATTTGTGGCTTTATACGATGGGGTGGACACAAGGTCCACCCCGTCAAATCGGACTGTTTTAGCGAGCATTTTCAATCAACGCGCGTTGTTGAAATCATCCTCGCCATCATCATTGTTCGACGGCCCGGACAATTTCGGTGCATCGCCGTCATCATCAGAAGATCGGGTCAAAGATGACTGGCCATCATCATAGGATGCAGCCGCCTCACCTTGCGCATCGACACTTTCCTGGGCTGTTGCCACTGTTGTGCCGGTTGACGCCTGTGCTTCTTCACCGTCATCAGATTCCGCTTCATCTTCATCGTCTTCGTCATCCTCGGCGTTGGCCTTTGCGCGCTTGCGCTCAGAAACCCGCGCCATGACGATCGAAATCTCGTAAAGAATGATGATCGGGATCCCCAGACCAATCTGTGAAATCAGGTCCGGCGGTGTCAGAACCGCCGCAAAGCCAAACGCAATCACAATCGCGTATTTGCGACGTCGCGCCAAGCCATCAGCGGTCACGATTCCGGCGCGCGCCATCAAGGTCAGAAGAACCGGCAACTGGAAGCAAAGCCCAAAGGCAAAGATCAGCTTCATCACCAGCGACAAATATTCGCCCACTTTGGCTTCGAGCTGGATCGCCAGATTGGCTGCGCCACCCGCCTGTTCGAAGCTCAGGAAGAATTTCCAGGCCAGCGGCATGATCAGGTAATAGACCAGTGCACCGCCCATCAGGAACAGCACCGGGGTCGCAAACAGGAACGGCATGAAAGCCGAACGTTCGTTCTTATACAGACCCGGCGCAACAAACGCCCAGAATTGACCAAGGAATACCGGTGCTGACACAAAGCAAGCCGCAAAGAACGATACCTTGACGTAGGTGAAGAACACCTCGGTCAAAGCCGTATAGATCATGCGCCGATCCGGTCCCATGATGTCGGCAAGCGGTCGCACGAGGAACCCGTAGATATCCTCGACGAAGTAGTAGCAGACACCAAATGTAATAAACAGTGCAAGAACCGCCCAGGTCAGACGATTTCTCAGCTCGATCAGATGCTCCATGATCGGCATCTGTCTGTCATGCGATTGCATGTTCACGCCTGGTTCTCCGGCTGATCTTTTTTCTTGCTCTCATCTGCGGACTTTCCAGCCGTGGTCTTCGCCGGTTTCGCAGGGACATCCGCCTTTGCGGCGGACTTGTCTGCGGTCGGTTTTGCCTCGGTCTTTGTCTCGTCGCTTTTGGGGCTTGAGATTTTGTTCTCGAGGAAGTCGGTCGGGTTGCTGTGCGAACTGTTGACCTGCTTGCGCAGATCATCAAGCTCCGCCTCGCGGATGATGTCATCAATTCCGCTTTGGAACTCGCGCGCCATTCCGCGCACTTTTTTCCAGTAACCCGCCAATTTATACAGCAGATGCGGTAGCTCTTTGGGGCCGACGACAAAGAGTGCGACGACGGCCACAAGAGCCATTTCGGTCCAGCCGATATCAAACATATGACACGCCTATCTGAAGGAAATCCGACAGACGATCAGGATTTCACAGAATCCTTCTCATTATCCTTGCTCTCGGAAGAAACCGATGCAGAGGTCGTGTTTTCGATGGTCTTGGCCGAAGCGCTCGCATCCTGTTCTTCTTTTTCATTGATGCCCGCTTTGAAGCTCTTGATCCCTTTGCCCATGTCGCCCATGACTTTCGGCAATTTGCCAGCGCCAAAGATGATCAGGACAATCGCAAGAATCAGAACGATTTGCCAAACGCCAATACCCATAACTTAAATCTCCAAAGATCCATTCTGCCTTCCGGCGACTTGCCCGGATAATGGCAGAAAGCCCCCCACTGTGCAATGCGACGGTTGGTTAATAACCGTGCACAACAAAATGCTTGTTAAACTTGCGTCGTTGCACTCGTCAGAGCCGCTAAAACCCCGATCGCTGCAACGCATCAAGTCATAGGAAACACGAAGGTCATCTCGGGATCAAGCGTTATAGCGACAGAGGGCTGATTAATCGGCGAAAGACGCCTTGGCACCCGTGCGTGAATATGGTCGCCCGCCTCGAGTGTCAGGTGAACCAGGTTGACTTCGCCAAGAACGCGCACAGCATCCACGTTGGCCAAAACGTCATGCCCGTTCACTGCTTCGGCGATATGAAGTCCTTCTGGCCGAATCAAAACTTCGACATCGGTGCCATTTTCAATCTCGTCGGCATGTATCGCCCCAAATGGCGTCGCCACCTTGCCATTCGCAACAGTTCCGGAAAACCTGTTCACTTCGCCAAAGAATGACGCCACGAAGCGGTTTTCAGGGCGGAAATAAAGCGTTTCAGGGGTACCGTCCTGCATGATCTGCCCTTCATTCATAATGATGATCCGATCCGCCATATACATGGCTTCCTGTGGATCATGGGTCACCATGACGGTCGCAATCCCGGCATCCTTGAGCACATGCAAGGTTGTATCGCGCAAATCTGCGCGGCGCGCCACATCAAGTCCCGAAAACGGTTCATCAAGCAACATGATCCGGGGTTTCGGGGCCAAGGCCCGAGCTAGGGCGATGCGCTGTTGTTGCCCGCCTGAGAGCTCGTGGGGATAGGCATTCAGATATTCCGACATGCCGACCTGGTCGAGCGCCGCTGCAATTGCATTCGTCCGATCTGCTTCACTGAAATGACGCAGGCCAAAACCGATATTTTTCGCGACGTTTAGATGGGGGAACAAGGCATAGTCCTGAAACACCATGCCGACACCCCGCTTTTCCGGTTCTACATAGCCACCGGGTTCCGCGACGATGTGGTTGTCGACCGCAATTTCGCCGACCTGCAGCTTTTCAAGACCTGCGGCCAGTCGAAGCGCAGTGGTCTTACCGCAACCGGACGGTCCCAGAAGGCACACCAGTTCGCCGGGTGCTACATCGAAACTGATATCGCGCAACACGCGGTTCTCACCAAACAGGTGCGATACATGCGACATCTTCAAGCCGTCGGTCATCGGGTACTCTTCTTGCAACAGGGAGCGAACACTTGCAGGTGCAAATGATTTGCGAAATCTTTCGGGGAACTTAAGGTCCCTGAACGCACGATGCAAGAAGATGGATCAATTGGTTTCCTGACCCTGCGCGTCAAACGGGCCGTTTTCCGCGCCCATCCCATTGCTCTGATCAGTTTCAACCTCTTCGACCGCCCTGCCCGGCTTCTTTTCATCTGCGTCGAGCAGATTTGGATTATCCGAGTAGATCGTTTCATCCAGATCGTCGAGATTACGGGTGGTAAGTGCTTCTTCGACCACAGAATCGGTCACCTCGCCGTCATCGACCAGGTCAGGCAAGGCTTCGTCATCGGAATTCGCGCCATAGCGGCCCATGCCCGGACGACTATCAAGCAGACCGGCTGCTTTGAGGTCGGCAAGCCCCGGAAGATCATCTCGGCTCTCAAGGCCAAAATGATCAAGGAAATTATCCGTCGTAGCCCAAAGCACCGGACGCCCCGGAACGCGTTTGCGGCCGCGTGGCCGGATCCATTTGGATTCAAGCAGGATGTCGAGCGTACCCTTGGAAAGGGCTACACCACGGATTTCCTCGATCTCGGATCGGGTCACCGGTTCGTGATAGGCAATGATGGCCAAGGTTTCCAAGGTTGCTCTGGTCAGTTTTTTGGCTTTTTCGACCTCGATATGCAGGTCCCCGGCCAGATCAACAGCGGTACGGAATGCCCATTTATCGCCGATCTGCTTCAAGTTTACACCACGTGGTGCATAGGTCTCGGCAATCGCATTCATGATTGCGCCGATATCAGTGCCCTCCGGCAGGCGCGCCGCAATCACCCGTTCACTGACCGGTTCGGCAGAGGCGAACAAAACAGCCTCAACAATACGAATATGTTGAAAGTCAATCTCCGGTCCGGATTCGACGCCTTCGATTTCAAGCTGCGTTTCTTCGTTCATTGAGTGCCCCTGCCCAACTTATTTCTTAAACGTGTCTGCGTCATAGTCATAGTTGCGTGGTAAATCCCCTTCCCGCGCAGTCTGTGGAGATCGCAGCAGAATCGGCCCAAAGGTTTCTTCTTGTGAAATTTCCAGTTCGCCGTCTCGGCACATCTCAAGACTTGCGACAAAGTGCGCAGCCAAAGCCGAGCGGGCCTTGAGTGGCGTACCCAAGCCACGAGGCATGAATTCAAGCAGCTTTGTCCATGTTGGAACGACGCGCCGACCAAACAGATCGCGCAAACGCTGAATAGCATCGTCCATAGCGTAAAGATCAAACGCCTCAATCTCGAGCGTTTTACTTTCCGATGTCAGCATGATCTGCGCATAGGCCTTCAGCAAATCATACAGCGACGCGTCATAAACTGATGCTGTCGTAACACGAACTTCTTCCGGGTCGCCGCGTCCAAAGAAATCACGCCCCAAATTGGGCCGTTCCAGAAGCTTGTCGCCCGCCGCTTTCATTGCCTCAAGACGCTTGAGCTGGAAGGCAAGAAGTTCCGCCATTTCCTCGGCGCTGAGCTCTTCCTCGTCATTTTCCTGCTTGGGCAGCAACAGGCGCGACTTCAGATAGGCAAGCCAAGCGGCCATCACCAAATAGTCAGCTGCAAGTTCAAGGCGCAAACCCTGTGCCGTGCTAATAAATTCGAGATATTGTTCCGCAAGATCAAGGATGGAGATCTTGATGATGTCGACCTTTTGGTCGCGTGCCAGTTCAAGCAGGACATCCAATGGCCCCTCGAAACCGTCCAGATCAAGAATCAGGCGTTCGGCAAGGCTCGGCCCATCGTCGACCGGTTTCTTGTCGAACACATCATCTGGAATTTCGAATTCGAACTGGTCTGCCATTTATCCCCGATCATCCCCCGTATATCGGCGTTCAGGCAAATATATCTGCCAGAAGCCTCACCAGTGCATTTGCCGGTTCAAGAACCAACCACTGGAACACCGGCAGGTCGATGCCAAGCTGCGTTGTCACATAGGGCAGCAGAAAGACCAAGCCGATCAAGATGATCATGCCGGTTTTTTCCATACGCGCCAAGACCCGCGCAACCGGCATTGGTGAAATCGCTGTCAAAACCCGCCCACCATCAAGCGGCGGAATTGGCAGCATATTGAAGACCGCCAGGATGCAATTCAGCCAAAGTGACTGATTAAGCATGGTGGCAAGCCAGTCATTCACCGCCGGAGAGAAGCTTGGCAGCCACACCAGTAGCAGGATGGATGCAATGGCAAGTGCAACGTTTGTTGCCGGACCGGCAATCGCAACGCCAATCACTCCCAAACGTTGCGGATGCAGGCGATGAAATGCCACTGGTACCGGTTTCGCATAGCCAAACAGAAACGGTGCTGCAGTCACCAACAGCAAACCCGGGATAAGGACGGTGCCGACCGGGTCAATGTGCCGGATGGGGTTCAAACTCAGTCGGCCCATCCGTTGCGCGGTGTCATCGCCAAACAATTTCGCGGCAAAACCATGCGCAGCTTCGTGCAAGGTCACGGCAAGTAGAACCGGAATAATCCACGTCGTTGCCGAGATGATCAGGTCAATCGTGTCATTCACTTCTGATCATCTCCTGCCGACCAGACCGGTGCCAGAAGTGTCGCCAGACGCACCTGCCAATCGGCGACCTGGGTGCCGTCGGGCACATCTGCCTTGAAAGTCGCGATCTGGTTGGTAAAGGTCTGAGCGCGTTGCAAAGAACTGCCCGACAAAAGCGGCGCCATAGAGACAACCTCTTCCATCTCGGTGCGCTTGCCATTGCAATGAAGTGCGATGTCGCATCCGGCTCGCAGGCACTCATGCGTGCGGCTGGCGATTGAACCACCAAGGGCTTCCATCGACAGATCATCACTGATCAGAAGGTTTTCAAAGCCGATTTCACCGCGAATAACGTCTTCAATGACCTTGGGCGATACTGTGCCGGGGCGCTGATCGTCAATGGCCGTAAACAGCAGGTGGGCCGACATTGCAGCCAACACATCCTTCATCTGCGCAAACGGCGCAAAATCAAACTCGGAAAGCGTATCGCGCGATACGCTGACAATTGGCAGATCCTTGTGGCTGTCGACTGTTGCCCGTCCATGACCCGGAATATGTTTGATGATCGGGGCAATGCCACCATCCAGAAGGCCAGCCGCCACGGCACTGGCGAGCATGATCACCTTACCGACCTCGGCGCCATACGACCGGTCCCCGATAACGTCACTCATACCTGGCAGGCGCAGATCAAGAACCGGCGCACAGGTCGTATTGAAGCCGGCTTCGCGCAAGTCCATGGCCATCAGCCGTGCATTGGTATAGGCCGCTTCGCGGGCATCATCTGGATTGCGATCAAACAGATCCCCAAATGCGCCAGCAGGCGCAATATGGCGCCAGTGCGGCGGCTTTAGCCGCATCACACGCCCGCCTTCCTGATCAACCAGAATGGGAACGTTGCTGTTGCCAACCGTTTCACGCAGCGCATCGGTTAGCGCACGTACTTGGTCATGATCTTTAACGTTACGGGCAAACAGAATGAAACCAAACGGATCAGCTTCGCGCAGAAACCCTTTTTCCCAATTGCCAAGCTCCGTCCCGGCAACCCCAAGAATACAGGCACGTGGCTTTTTGACTTCAAGGCCGGACAATGAGGCACCCCACACTGCGTTCTTTCAGATCTGCACAAAGCTTTTCGGCGGCACCTGCATCGCCAAGTGGGCCCGCCTGCAAACGATAGAAGATACCTTTTCCTTCGATATCAATACGTTGCACAAACATCTCAAGATTGCCAAGCAAGTCTTTGTTTTTCGATGATAACCGCGTCCACTCTGCCGCAGCACCCGCTTCTTCACGTACCGATGCAAGTTGAATACGAAATGCCCCCGCGTCTGCTACTTCTTGTTCGGCAGGCGCCGGTTCTTCTTTGGCTGCTTCCACCTGTTCGGTGGCCGCGGTTTCAGTGGACCGGCTTTTGGCGGCTGCAACCGCTTTTTCGGCGTCGGTCAGGTCCGGCTCGTCGATTTCAGGTGCTTCAACGACTGTATCAGCAGCTAGGCCTTGCGTCTCTTGCACCTGTTGGACGGTTTCTTCCATCGATGATTCTTCAACTGTTTCAGTCGTTTCATCATCCCCCTGTGCCTTTGCTGTCGGCACAGCTTCTGGCGCGCGTGGCATGTCCGGCAATTCCTGCAAAACCACATTCGCGTCCGGATCGACATCGCTTAGCTGATCGTAAACAGTCGTTTCGCGATGCGGAACTTCCATGCCACCCGGATCTTCCGGACGGATCTTGATCGGTGATGGATCAGGCAAAAGGATTGGCAAATTGCCGTCATCCTGAATTGGCTGCCCCTGATTGTAAAACCAGTAACCTGCCCCACCCAGCGCACCACCGATAACGACAAGACCAAGAAACACGGTCGCCAGCCCTTTGATCATGCTTTTGCCAGCGGGCTTTTCTGATCCGTAGTGATCGGCGCGCTCTGCATGAAGGCGGGAACCGTGTTCTTCGCTCATATCTTACATCTCCTCGACGGGCGTGACGCCCAACACCTCAAGACCGGATGCAATGACCGTCGCAACGGCACGGATCATTGCCAGACGTGCCAGAGTCGCCGGCAGATCATCGGCAACGATGAAGCGCAGTGCGGTGTTGTCACGTCCCTTATTCCACAATGCATGGAATTCTGCGGCAATTTCTGTCAGGAAAAAGGCAATGCGATGGGGTTCGTGTGCGATTGCCGCCTGTTCGACGATACGCGGCCATTCTGCCATGCGGCGAACCAGAAGCTTCTCTTCTTCGGTGCTTAGCAACGACAGATCTGCGGATGACAGTGTATTTTCCGAAAGGTCCTGCCCCGGGAATGCTTCAGCCGCCTGCCGGAAGACCGAATTGATGCGCGCATGGGCATACTGAACGTAGAAGACCGGGTTGTCCTTGGACTGTTCGGTCACCTTGGCGAAGTCAAACTCAAGAGCGGCGTCGTTCTTGCGTGTCAACATAATGAAACGCACCACGTCTTTGCCAACCCGCTCCACCACATCGCGCAGCGTAACAAAGGTTCCTGCGCGCTTGGACATTTTAACCGGCTCGCCATTGTCAAACAGGCTGACAAGCTGGCAAAGCTTGATATCAAGATCGCCCTCGCCGTGCGTAATCGCCTTGGTGGCAGCCTTCATGCGTTTGACGTAACCGCCATGATCGGCACCAAAGATGTCGATCATCAGGTTAAAACCGCGCTCGTACTTATCAAAGTGATAGGCGATGTCGGACGCAAAATAGGTCCAGCTGCCATCCGATTTCTTCAGCGGACGGTCTACATCATCGCCAAATTCGGTCGCTCGGAACAACGTTTGCGGGCGCGGCTCCCAGTCATCGGGCTTCTTGCCTTTCGGTGGCTCCAGCACGCCGACATAGATGTCACCCTTTTTCTCAAGATGCTCGAATGCTGACTGCACCTTTCCAGCCTTGACCAGTCCATCTTCAGAGGTGAAAACATCGTGGGCAACGCCAAGAAGACGCAAGTCTTCCTTGATCAAGGCCATCATTTCGACAATCGCAAAATTACGGAATTCCTCAAGCCAGTCTTCTTCGGGCGCGTTTTGCCATTTGTTGCCATCGCGCTCGGCCATTTTCTTACCCGGCGCTACCAGATATTCACCCGGATAAAGGCCTTGCGGGATTTCGCCAATATCTTCGCCAAGCGCCTCGCGATAGCGCAGATGAAGCGACCGGGCCAATACATCAACCTGCGCGCCGGCATCGTTGGTGTAGTATTCCTTGGTCACGGCGTAACCGGCCTTGCCAAGCAGATTGGCCAGAACGTCACCCACGACGGCCCCACGGCAATGACCAACATGCATCGGGCCGGTCGGGTTGGCTGAAACATACTCGACGTTGATCTTTTCACCCTTGCCAAGATCGCTGTTGCCGTATCCCGTGCCGACTTCAAGAACTTTGCTCACCTGGGACAGCCAGAACTGATCGGCCATGCGCAAGTTGATGAAACCGGGGCCAGCAATCTCGACGTTCTCGATATGATCAAGACCACGAAGCTTTTCTGCAAGTTTCTCGGCCAGATCCCGCGGCTTCATTCCAGCAGCCTTTGAAAGCAACATCGCCGCATTGGTTGCAGCGTCCCCGTGCGACGCATCGCGCGGCGGCTCGACCGTCACACGTGTCGTGTCAGTTCCGGAAGGAAGAACACCATCTTTTTCAAGGGCGAGAAGCTGATTCTCGATGTCGCTTTTCAACAGGCTGAAAACATTCATGACTTGGAACTTTATAATTTCTGGTTCTGACCGGACAGGCCAATTGACTGGCGCCTGTTTTGAGCCATTTCACCTTAAAACGCAAGTCACCCTTGTCCGGACCCCTGACAGGTTTTGACATTTCTGCCATGCGCGCTAAATAGAGACTTAAATACAGCGTTCCGACCATGCTATGATGTGTTCACAGAACGCAAACATGCCTGCCCCGGCAGGCTGGAGACCAAGGAGTGTTGAATGACCGATTCTTCTCGGCAAGTTCAAATGACTGAAAGTGCTGCGAAACGCATTCAGGAACTTATTGCAACCGAAGGTGCCGCGAACACGATGCTGCGCCTGCAAGTCTCTGGCGGCGGTTGCAGCGGGTTCCAGTATGAGTTCTCGCTCGATTCAGACACCACCGATGAAGATCTTATCTTCGAAAACCACGGTGCGAAAATGGTGATTGATGAAGTATCGCTCGACCTTCTGGGCGGTGCAGAGATCGATTTCGTGCGTGAATTGGTTGGTTCGGCGTTTCGTGTGAACAACCCGAATGCCACGTCCTCTTGTGGTTGCGGATCTAGTTTCTCGATTTGATCCGGATCTACAAACCGATTTATAAAACGGGGTTCGTTGATGGCGAACCCCGTTTTGTTTGACCAGATACCCCAAAAACCGAGGCCCGAATGAAAATCGCCACCTGGAATGTCAACTCAATCAAGGCCCGCCTGCCAAACATTCTTGAATGGTTACAGGACGGAAAACCGGATGTGGTTCTTTTGCAGGAAACCAAAACGGTCGATGATGCATTCCCGGCAATGGAGATCGAGGATCTCGGCTACAATATCGCGGTGCATGGTCAGAAAACCTACAACGGTGTCGCTATCCTCTCAAAGTTCCCGATTGAAGATGTCGAACGCGGTCTTCCCGGTAACGATGACGATGAGCAGGCACGGTATATCGAAGCGACCATTTCCTCGCCCAACCCGGTTCGGGTCGCCTCGATCTATGTTCCGATGGGAACCGCCGTTGGCGACAAGAAGTTTGATTACAAACTGAACTTCCTTGACCGTCTGATCACCCGGTTTGATAAAATTCGCGCCAGCGGTGAGGCCGCAGTCATGGGCGGTGATTACAACATTGCGCCCGATGACATGGATGTCTATGACCCGGTGAAGCTGCGCGAAACCGTGTTGTGCACAACGGTTGAACGCAAGCGTCTGCGCACCATGATGAATATGGGCTTTACCGACGCATTCCGGACCTTCAACCCGAAAGGCCATCAATATAGTTGGTGGGACTATCGTGCAGGTGCGTGGAACAAGGATAATGGCCTTCGTATCGACCATCTTCTTTTGACCCCGGCCGCGGCAGACAGACTAAGTGCATCAGATATCGACCGCGATCCGCGTGGCAAGGAAAAGGCATCTGATCACACACCTGTATGGTGCATGATCGACGACTGACCAGTTGCGTTCATGGATATAACAAAGGGCCGCACCAGTCAGGGTGCGGCCCTTTTTATTTGTTGTACGTTTCGGGTCTTATTCAGCTGCCTGCTGCATCGCGCTGCGATAGGCAACGATGTCTTCAATGCTGATGACGACCAAATCGTGGGATTTGGCATATTCGATCAATTCGGGCAGTCGCGCCATGGTGCCATCCGGGTTGGTGACTTCACACAGTACACCTGCGGGCTTAAAGCCAGCCAGACGCATCAAATCAACAGTGCCTTCGGTATGGCCACGACGTTCCAGAACCCCACCTGGACGGGCGCGCAGCGGGAACACATGACCCGGACGCGCCAGATCGCTTGGCTTGGTGCCATCCGCTATGGCCGTTTTGACCGTTGTGACGCGGTCCGCGGCAGATACGCCGGTGGTTACACCCACCTTGGCTTCGATGGTGACGGTAAATCCGGTCCCCATGCTTGAGGTGTTGTCTGAGACCATGGGCGGCAGTTCAAGTTCCGTTGCCTTTTCATCGGTCAGGCACAGGCAGACGATCCCGCTGCAATCGCGGATCAACATCGCCATCTGTTCATTGGTCAGATTTTCTGCGGAAAAGATAAGATCGCCTTCATTTTCGCGATCTTCGTCATCAACAACCAATACACCTTTACCCTGGCGCAGATCATCAAGCGCACGTTCCATGCGCACATGCGGATCGCCAAAGATCGACAGATCGGATTGTTTTTCAATACTCTGATTCATAACCGTCCTCTACGGATGGGGCTTACGAACCAGGGCAACAAAGAAAGGCCCGCTCTGCGGCAAATTGCCACATTGCGGTCGCAGTCAAACGGCACGTCAGTCACGCAAAAGCGCTCCTGTCATTACCGTCACGCTTTATCCTCTCCCATCCGGACTATTACCGTCGGCTCCGGAATCTCACCGGATCTGCTGACCCAAAAAGTCTTTCGACCTGTGGGCGCTCGCGGGCTTCCCAGAAAACTGGATTACCGCCGGTCGGGATTTGCACCCTGCCCTGAGAATAAGCGCCGTGTTTCAACGACAAACGCCGATCACAATTGATCGACAGGCGCACTTTATGAAAGCGCATCTGCGTTGTCAAACACCTTAAAACCATTGAAAAGTTGGCAGCTAAATTTCCGAAAGAACTTTGCCAGCACGGAAATGGAAATCACAACCGGTTTTGCGTGCCTCGCGCGGGGCCCACTGGCAAACCGCACATCTTTTGTCCGAAGTACGGCGCTTTGATTTGCATTCCCGATGTAGATAGCTGCCAAGCATTGCGTCGATATAACTGCCTTCAAATACATCGACGCCCAAGCTACGCCCCATTCTAAGGGCGGTTCGACTGTCGCACCGCGTCAGGATAAGACTCTGATCCGCAAACAGAGCGGCAAATTCGCGTAATCTGTCTGCGACCTCTGCACGACGGGACCCGACAATGTTTTGATCCCAGATCACCTTGATAAAATCGACATTCACTTTGCGTGGCGACAGGAACTCCAGTGCAGGTAATGTTATTCGATCCAGACCGACCTGAATTCCCAGCGAGTGCAGGAACTCACAGGCATCTTCGAATTCCCACCAGTTCGCAATCGCGTTCTCCATGGAAAATTCAATCGCCATATTCTCAATCAGCCTTCCATCATGCTCGGCGATGAAATCGGTGAACTTGTCGGTATGTACTGTCTGAATTTGCATATTCAAATGCAATTTATCGGGCAAGATTGCAGGTGCTATGGACGCTGTGACTTCCATGATCTTTTCATCAAGCACCCGCGACAGAATTTCGATCTCACCCGGTCCTTCCAGAAGAAAACTGGCAAGATGATGTTGGCGCAGGTAATCCAGTGAACAATAGATTTCATGGCCAAGGATTTCGCGGCGACTGTCTTCAAAACCGACAATTGCCTGTCTGCGGCACGAATCAAATACTGCTTCGGTTGTAATCGCACCGCGGAGCATTTCGGCCATGTCAAAACGCTCTGCCGCTGCACTGGCCGGCCGCTCTGCAAGTGAAATGCCCAACAAATCGCCAAGCTTTTCCTGGTCTTTTGGCCATTCGAAACGGTTCCAGAGATTGTCCGGAATATGGCCAAGCCCTTGCCGGTCAATCACGTCCGTCAGGATTTCACGGATATGCTCGACAAAGGTCTGATCATCGCTGTCCCAAGCACCGGCGCGTGCAAACGCCACCATCCCGTTTTCAAGACGGTGGACTTTGGTATTTTCAGGCAGATTGTGAAAAGCATCGCGCGTGATCGCCTGATAATCTTCTGTACCAAGACGAAGATCAGCCGGAATATTCAGGATGCCCAATGAAGGGGACTTGCCGTTAGCTGCGTGTTTGCGCAAGCTTTCGATAAATCGGTTTATGGTCAGCGCGGGTTTGGTCGAGTGGGAGTTCATGAGCATTCCTGTGTGAATCGGTCACACCATATGCCACAAACTTGGTTAACTCAACCTAAACAACTATACCATTGCATAGTGATTCCTCCACCTTTAGAGCGAGTTTGGTGAAGAAGGTACTTGCTGGCACGCCGACAACATAGCCATCAATGCGATCAACAACCCGCAGCCCCTGAAGCGCGTTGGCGGTGAAGACCGCATCAAACTCACGCAATTCCTCGGGCGTTTTGGGATCAGTGCTGATTTCAAGTTCTGCTTCCTCGGCCCACTGCAGGACATAATCCCGGGCAAGGCCACAGAGAATCCCGGTATCTTCATCCGGCGTCCACAGGCTGTCACCAGCGATACCAAACAGGTTGGCAACACTTGTCTCCGCCACGTGACCGTCTGCCGACAGGATAATGGCATCATCTGCACCGTATTTCCGGACTTCCTGTTTGGCGGCGATGTTATCAAGGTAGTTGGTGCTTTTGATGCTACCCGCCACCGAATGCGCGTTCCGGCGCACTTTTTCCGATGTTGCAACGACAAGGCCAACATTGGGATCGACCGGGTCGAACGGTGCAGCTGTGATCAGGATGGTCGGGTCCGGTGAATCTGGCGGCAAAATGCCACGCTCTCCCGGACCACGAGAAACTGTCATACGGACAACTGCGTCCTTGCGGTGAACTTGCTCAAACAAGGTTTGGACAACGCTTTCGACTTCTTCGGTCTCTGGCAAAAGATCAAGCGGAAACTCGATTAGCTCTGCGTGATGATCAAGCCGTCCCATATGAGCATCAAGCCAGGCAATCTTTCCTTCGTGGGCGCGCATGGTTTCGAAAAAACCGTCACCAAGAAGAAAGCCCCGGTCCGTTACCGGAATCGACGCTTCATCAAGATCGCAAAAACTGCCATTCATCCAAACCTGCATAGCCCGATCCCTTTTAGTCGTTATCGGCTCCCTTCCCGGAAGCGCATTTCAGAAAGTTGGCCAAAAGCATGTGGCCCTGCTCCGTCAGGACAGCCTCGGGATGAAACTGAACGCCATAAAGTGGCAGGGTTGCATGGGCAAATGCCATGACCTCCCCGTCTGGTCCCGTTGCTGTCTCAATCAAACTGCCATCATTTGGCAAATCAACAATTAACGAATGGTAGCGCGTTACTTGCAAAGGATTGTTTAATCCGGCGAACAAACCAGTCCCGGTGTGTTTGATGTATGATGTCATGCCATGCACAGGGCGCTTTGCCCGTTTCACGGTTCCGCCAAAGGCCTGCGCTATCGATTGATGACCAAGACATACCCCCAACATCGGGTAGTCGTTCTTAAGGGTGCTGATAAGTTCAAGACTGTTGCCTGCTTCATCCGGCCCGCATGGTCCGGGTGAGAATACAATTGCCTCAGGCATCATGCGACGAACATCATCCGCGGTAATATCGTCATTTCGAACAACTTTGACCGCATGACCCAGTTCCTCGAGGTAACGAGCAAGATTAAAAACAAAGGAATCATAGTTATCAATCAGCAGGATCATTTCAGATCCTTTGCATCAATGCCGAACAGTTCGAACATCTTCGCGGCCTTGACCAGTGTTTCTTCGTATTCCAATGCCGGGTCACTATCAGCAACAATTCCGCCGCCCACGTTAAAGGCCAGTCTACCACCATTCACGCTGAGTGTTCTGATGGCAATATTGGTGTCCATGGTGCCATCAAACCCGACATACCCAATCGCACCACAATAGGCGCCGCGCGTCGTGCCTTCGAGTTCTGTAATGATTTCCATCGCCCGAATTTTCGGAGCACCAGTAATAGACCCACCCGGAAAACAGGCCCGCAACGCATCAATGGCAGTCTTGCCTTCTTTGAGTTCACCCGTCACGGTCGACACCAGGTGATGCACGTTAGCATAGCTTTCAAGTGTACAAAGCGCAGGTGTCTTCACAGTATGAGGATTACTCACTTTCGACAGGTCGTTTCGCAAAAGATCAACAATCATAACGTTTTCTGCGCGATCTTTTGCAGAAAGCATTAATTCCTGAGCCAATTCCGCGTCACTCAACGGGGTCTCTCCGCGCGGCCGGGTTCCCTTGATCGGTTTGGTTTCGATCTGTCCGTTGGTGACTTTCAGAAACCTTTCAGGTGAATTGGAAAGTACCGCGACATCGCCAAAGTTCAGGAACGCGCCAAAAGGTGCGGAGCTGATGTCACGCAGGCGTCGATACAGGTCAAAGCGCATCGGTATTGCATCGGTTGGATACTCTGCCCGGAAACTTTGAGATAGGTTTGCCTGAAAAATGTCGCCCGCAAAAATGTAATCAATGACGCTTTGTACAGCTGCCTCATATGCCTTGCGATCAAAGTTCGATTGCCAGTTCGAGATGATCGGCGCGTGCGGAACTGCGGGCGTATCGATCAAGGGTTTGGCAAGTTTCAGGTACTTGCGAACCAGGCTCATACGATCCTTGGCGCGTTGATCACGTTTCGGCCCGGGCGTTTCAGGAATACCACTAGAAATCAACCACATGCGTCGATCATGCTGGTCAAACGCAATCACCAGATCATAGATGCCAACCGCCATATCCGGCATCGAAAGCCAGTCATTCGCTGCTTTGGGCAGGACTTCGGTCTGGTGCGCCAGTTCATATCCAAAATAGCCAACGGCCCCACCCTGAAATGGTGGAAGCCCCTCGTCAGTCTGAACTGGATATCGTCCCAGAAGATCATCAAGCACATCAAACGGATCGCCGGGTACGTCAAAACCATCAAGTACCACCTGCCCGTTCTTTGCCGTTAGCTTGTGTAATGGCGACACCACAATGTAGGAAAACCGGTCCCGGTCTCCGGAATCAAGAAAGTGGCTGTCGGCAAAGACCGAAAACGCGCCGTAGGCATCGACCGGCTCGATATAGGGACATTCTTCTATCAGCATTCAACAGGGGCAATCTTGCGGGAAAAGGGATCAAAACCGCCGCGAAGTGCGGATCACAGCCAAGTCTGTAACAAGGAATGCAAAATTAAGCGATTCTTTTGCAATATGGCGAAGGGTTTTTATCGATCACAGATGATTTTCGAACCTAACAAAAGAAAAGGCCAACCCATCAAGGTTGGCCTTTTTTCATTCCAGATCGAACTTCCGATCACATCGAGGCGATACGTGCGAAAGCATCGTTGAGTTTGGCCAACGTATCCTTGGCCTCTTCAAGTTTGGCTTTCTCCGCACTCACGATATGTTCAGGCGCGCGGCTAACAAACTTCTCGTTCGACAGTTTGCCTTCCTGAGCCTTGATGTATTTCGTCTTGTCCTGAATTTCCTTTTCAAGACGTGCTTTTTCGGCAGCCACATCGATGAAATCGGCGACAGATACGAAGACCGTTACCCCGTCAACCACAGTCTGGATCGCGCCCTTGGCAATTGCTTCAACATCACCCTGCCCTTTGAAGGCAATCTCGGCCACGCGTGCAAGGCGTTTAACCTGGGCTTCCTGTGCGGAAACAGCAGCCTTCATCGCGTCAGATGCATCCACCAGATAAACTGGAACTTCGGCCGCCGGCGGAACATTCATTTCCGAACGCACGCCACGGATATTTCCGATCAGGCGGATGGCAAGATCAACTTCGGCTTCTGCCTCACGATCAATCAGGGCGTCGTCAAATGACGGATAACCTTCGGCAATCAGCATTTTGGCACGACCATCAGCCGTCTTATCCCATAGTTCCTCGGTGATAAATGGCATGATCGGGTGCAAGATCAGAAGGATCTGATCAAGAACCCACGCGGTGACGGCCCTGATTTCAGCCTTGGCTTCTTCGTCATTGCCCATCAGAACCGGTTTGGCCAGCTCCAAATACCAGTCGCAGAAAGAACCCCAGACGAACTGATAGGCACTGCTGGCCGCATCGTTGAAACGATAGGTCTCGATACCGGTGCCGACCGACTTCGCAGCTTCAACCGTTTTACCAACGATCCATCGACCAAGGACCGATTTCACTTTGCTTGGGTCAAAGCCGTCAACCGGCTTGCATTCGTTCATCTCGGCAAAGCGCGCAGCATTCCAAAGCTTCGTTGCGAAGTTTCGGTAACCTTCAACACGTGAAGCGGCAAGTTTGATGTCGCGTCCCTGTGCCGCAAGGGCTGTCAGGGTGAAACGCAGGGCGTCACAACCGTATTCATCTATGATTTCAAGCGGATCAATCACGTTGCCCTTGGACTTGGACATCTTCTGGCCGTGTTCGTCGCGAACAAGTGCATGAATATAGACATCACGGAACGGTACTTTGCCGTCCATGAAATACATGCTCATCATGATCATCCGGGCAACCCAGAAGAAGATGATGTCAAAGCCGGTAACCAGAACATCGCCCGGGTAATATTTGGCAAGCTCAGGTGTCTTTTCCGGCCATCCCAGCGTTGAATAGGGCCACAGGCCAGACGAGAACCAGGTGTCAAGAACGTCGGTTTCCTGCGTCAGTTCGACATCCTTGCCATAATGGGCCTTGGCAGCTGCCTTGGCTTCTTCTTCGGTCTCTTCGACAAAAAATTCGCCGTCCGGGCCGAACCATGCGGGGATACGATGCCCCCACCACAGCTGACGCGAAATACACCATGGCTGGATGTTACGCATCCACTCAAAATAGGTGTTTTCCCAGTTCTTTGGCACAAAGCGAATGCGGCCGTCTTCAACCGCTTCGGTTGCCGGCTTCGCAAGAACCTCAGCATTTACAAACCACTGATCGGTCAGATAAGGCTCGATCACGACGTTGGAACGGTCGCCATAGGGGACCATGTGGACGGTATCTTCGATCTTCTCAAGCAGACCGAGTTCATCCATCTTGGCGACAATCTGTTTGCGTGCTTCAAAGCGATCCAGACCGCGGTATTCCTCGGGCGCTTCGTCATTGATGCACGCGTGGTCATCCATGATGTTGATTTTTTCAAGTCCGGCGCGTTTGCCGACCTCAAAGTCATTGAAATCATGGGCTGGCGTGATTTTAACAGCGCCAGAACCTTTTTCCGGATCGGCATATTCGTCTGCAACGATTTTGATACGACGCCCGACAATCGGCAGGATGCAGTATTTACCAACCAGATCCTTGTAACGTTCGTCTTCCGGATGCACGGCAATACCTGTATCGCCCAGCATCGTCTCCGGACGCGTGGTCGCAACCGTTACAAATTCGCCGTCGCGCCCCTCAATCGGATATTTGAAGTGCCAATAGTGGCCTTTGACCTCTTTCTGAACGACTTCTAGGTCGGAAATCGCCGTCAGTAGTTTCGGGTCCCAGTTGACCAGACGCTTGTCACGGTAAATCAGACCATCTTTGTGCAGCTTGACGAATACCTTGCGCACAGCGGCCGACAGGCCATCATCCATTGTGAAGCGTTCACGCGGCCAATCCGGTGACGCGCCCAGACGACGCAGCTGATTGGTGATGGTCCCACCGGATTTTTCTTTCCACTCCCAGACCTTCTCAACGAATTTTTCACGGCCAAGGTCATGACGCGTGACATTCTGTTCGCCAAGCTGGCGCTCAACCACCATCTGGGTTGCAATCCCGGCGTGGTCAGTACCTGGTTGCCAAAGGGTATCTTTACCCTTCATCCGGTTGTACCGTATCAGGATATCCTGAAGCGTAAACGTCAGTGCGTGCCCCATGTGGAGGCTGCCGGTCACGTTGGGCGGCGGCATCATGATGACATAGGGATCGGCACTTGAGCTCACATCGCAGGCAAAGGCCCCTGCTTTTTCCCATTTATCGTAAAGTCTGCCTTCAACATCGGCCGGGTTGTAGGTCTTCTCCAACATGGTCTTTTGATCCGCTGCGGGTTTCATCAGTTATACAAAGAAAAAGCGGCGCACCGTTGGCGCGCCGCTCGAATGTTAAAATCGGCTCGCCTACAGGTCTTCGGCGCGGTTCACGATCCGCTCGATTTCCTTTTTCACAAGGCGTTCGATCATATAGGGAAGGTTTTCGTCAAGCCATTCCTTAAGCAACGGACGAAGCATGTCTCGCACCAGATCCTCTAGGGTGGCATGCCCGGCATTGACGCCAAGGGCCACAGCGCGTTTCTTTGCAACAGCTTGCGCCAATTCCGAGATGGTTCCGGTCGCTGTTGATTCCGTCATATTGGAAATCAGCGGCTCGTCATCATCCTCGTCGTCATAAAGGGCTGGCATTGCCGGTTCGGGCTCTGGCTCGGGTTCCGGCTCTTCAAATTCCTCATCCAAAGGGGTTTCATCGAAATCGAGCATATCGTCGAGTTCGAGGTCTTCCTCTTCTTCCGGTTCATCGAGTTCCAGTTCCTCCGGCTCGTCGTCAAATTCTAGCTCTTCTGGCTCTTCATCAAGAACGAGTTCGTCGATTTCTTCTTCTGGCTCGGGCTCAGGTTCTGGTTCCGGCTCGGGCTCAGGTTCTGGCTCGGGTTCCGGCGTCGGTTCGGGTTCAGGAGCAGCTTCCTGTTTTTCTTCATCCCCTTCATCAGCAAGAATCTTGCGGATCGACTGGAGGATATCCTCCATGGAAGGTTCTTGTTGCCCGTCACTCATAATTAAACTTCCGCACTAGTGTCATTTAACCAGACCGATCCGACCCAAGTCCGAAGGCAGGGTGACTCACCCTGCCCCGACCATCAACAAATCAATCCGTTCCCCACCACTGGTCCTTGACCTTTTTATAGTTGGACTCAGTGTCATAAATTTCGACCGGCAGACCAAGGACCTGCGCATTAAGCGCCCCCATGGCGGCCTTTACCTGAAATTCCGCAACTGCAGCGTCACGACGTGAACCAACCAGATCCACACGGGCCTGCAATAGTTCCTGTTCCTGATCAAGAACGTCAAGAACTGTACGTGAACCCACAGATGCTTCTCTTTGAACGCCATCAAGGGCGACTTCCGCCGATGAAACCTGCGCCTGTTGCGATTCGATACTTGCCCGTGCTGTAACAAGTGTTTCCCATGCACTGGTTGCATTTTCGATCACCGAACGGCGCGCTTCATCAATCTGTATCCGCGCCTGTCCAGCAGTCTGTTTTGCCGAACGCACGTCCGAGAAAACGGCACCTTGCTGATAAAGCGGAATGGAAACCGATGCGATGATATCTGCGCTATCGGCCGTAAAATCCTCGGTCGAGGCTTCATGCGCCCGCTCAACACCAGCTGCCAGGGTGACTTCCGGGTACAGCGAACCTTCGCTCAGCTGGATATCAGACTGCGCTGCTTGTTCTGTATAGACCGCCTGAAGAACTTCAGGATGCTGATCCTGTGCGATCGCCAGGACATCGGAAATACTGGTTGGCAACCCAGCAAGCGGATTGGGAATTTCAAGGTTGCTTGGCGGATTTCCCACAAGGCGCTCGTACTGTGCGCGGGTATTGGCCAAGGCGCCCTGTGCTGAAATCAAATTAGCTTTTGCGCCCGCAAGGCGCGCTTCAGCCTGGGAAACGTCCGTGCGGGTTACCTCGCCGACTTCAAACCGATCACGGGTGGCTTCCAGCTGACGTTCCAGAACGCGGACGTTATTCTGATTAAGTTCAACAACAGCGGTATCCCGCAGAACATTGAAGTAAACCGTTGCGACTTGAAGCATCACATCCTGCTCGGTCGAGCGCAGCGAAGCGCGCCCTGCCTTGATACGGGCTTCCGCGCGTTCGGTTTCTGCTGTCGTACGCCCGCCACGATAAAGCGGCTGCGTAACATCAAGACCAACAGTATAAGGTGTCAGGCTGTTGTCGGTATTGGTGCTATTGACCTCGGTCTCGTAGTCGCGAACACCTGCGCTGCCCGAAAGGCTAACGCTTGGACGCCAGTTTGACAGCGCCGATGAAATTTCTTCGTCAGTCGAGCGCAAAGCGGCACGACCGGCTTCGAGTGTCGGGTTGCTCTGATATGCCTTGATAAGAGCTTCTTCCAGGCTTTCTGCAGAGGCACCGTTGGCAAGAACACCTCCGGTGGCCAGAATACTGCAGGTCAGCAAGAACCGTTTGATCATTTATCTACCCTTGTAAAATCCTACACCAAGTCCCGACCCCGGCGCAGTTTCACGTATGGTAACGACGGAAAGAAAATTTTCCAAGAAAAGAGGCATTTGCATCAAAAAAAAGTAATGTGCCCCGTTTTCTCCGTCATTGCCGTTTTCAATCGTAGCGGCTCATATCACGCTCAATTTCAAGCGCCCATGCATCTATACCGCCGCGAACATTAAAAACCTCTTTAAATCCATGGTCCTCAAGGAACCGGCCAGCATGACGACTGCGAACGCCATGGTGACAGATGATTGCCAAAGGCACATCAGGCGCCAGTTCACCCACCTTGCTCGAAAGCTCGGAAAGTGGAACATGCAGCGCCTGACTGATAGAGCAGATTTCAAGTTCCCAGTCTTCCCGAACATCAAGCAAGGCAATCGGCTGATCGCTTTTCAGCCTTGCCGAAAGTTCAGTACAACTGATGTCTCGCACCATCAAACTCCAAACCGGACTCGATCCGGTCGAAACGCAAAATCAGAAGACAAAGCGTTCTGTCGGCTCGAACCCAGGAAGGTATGGGATATTCGCATCAAACAGATCGCGATGACCAATCACGCCATTTTCGCGTTCATAAAGGCGTGCGACACCCACCTTGCCGGGCTCACGCACGACAGCCAGCAAACGACCGCCGTCGGAAACCTGATCAAGGATTGTCGCAGGAACGTCGGCGACCGCACCGTCAAAGATAATCACGTTATAGGGTGCCTGTTTGGCATAACCGGTGGCCATGTCACCTTCGACAACAATAACGTTGTCATAGTTTTCCGCCTGGAAGGTTGCCTCGGCTGCCGCGGCCATTTCCTTGTCGCTTTCGACGGAAACGACAGTTTCAGCAACGCGTGAAATCAGTGCACTGGAATAGCCGTAACCAGCCCCAATAACCAGCGCAACGTCCGTTTCGGCAATTTGTGCGCTTTGCATAAGACGTGCGATGACCATCGGTTCCATGGCAAAACGTCCGCCACCGACGGCAATGTCCTCGTCGATATATGCGACACCGCGCTTGCCTTCTGGCAGGAACAGTTCGCGCGGAACCCCTTCCATCGCTTCGATGACCAGCGGATCGGTAACCTTGTTGGTCCGAACCTGATTTTCCACCATGTTATGGCGCGCGACTTGGTAATCCATGTTTATCTGACCTGAAAATTCTCGCGAGAAACAGACCGCAGTCCTCCTTTTGTCCCCAAAGACGGCTGCGGCAATTGCCCTGTTTATAGTCAGCACATAAGCAACTGACAACATCGGATCAATGTGTGGCTTCGATTTTAACACATTGACGGCACTAAAAGATTGACCTTTACACGCTCATATCCGCGCAATGCTCCTTTTCATAAGGCAACTGAGCATCTGGACATGGCAGGAACATAGCTCTGTGCGATGCCGACTACTTCTTGCTCATATGAAATATGTTTTTGCGTTTTCAGGTCGTTACACAACAACGCGTCCGAAAAAACACGACAAAAATTACACAACCGTCACTTGAAACGGTCGACGGCTGCCTAAACATAAACCAAAGCATAGTCTTAGGCACGCCTTGCACACACCATAACGATGAACGATTTCGCTTTGCCTAGCGGGTTCTGCTGTCGCGCTTCGGGTGACTTAGTAAACTGTCTCGGCAAGAGATTTAGGGGAAAATAATGCGTGATAATGGTCCTGTAACCAATCGCGAAGTCCTGATGAATGACGATGATATTCTCGTCTCGGGGACAGATACGGGTGGACGCATCAAGTTCGCCAACAAATCCTTTGTGGATATTAGCGGCTTTACAGACGACGAACTGATCGGATCGCCGCACAATGTTGTGCGCCACAGCGACATGCCCAAAGAGGCCTTTGCAAACCTTTGGGAAACGATCAAAGCCGGACTTCCCTGGCAAGGTCTGGTCAAGAACCGCACCAAAAATGGTGACCATTATTGGGTTCGCGCAACTGTAACCCCAACCTTGGAAAAGGGTGAGGTCACAGGCTATGTATCGATCCGGACCAAACCGACGGACACGGAAAAAAAGCGTGCCGAAAGCATTTATGCGGACTTGCGCAAGGGTGAGGCAAAAAATGTCGGCCTTGAATATGGTGAGATTGTAGATACCAGCACCAAGGCGAAATTGGGCAACTTCCTTTCCAGTATCAAAGGAAGCCTGACCGTCGCGTTTGGCACCATGGTCATTCTGATGATGCTGATCGGTGGATATGGCCTGTGGGGCCAATACAACACTGAGAAGTCGCTGATAAACCTCTATGAAAATCGCGTAAAACCGCTGAACCTGCTCAAACAGATATCGGATGATTACGCTGTTTTCGTTGTTGATGCCTCTCACAAGGTTCGCAATGGCAACTTCTCGTGGCAGGAAGGCATTGAAAGTATTGATCTCGCGAAGACACGCATCAAGGCGAACCTTGAGCTTTATCTCAATCGTGAATTAGGCCGTCGGGAAACGCCAATCGTTCAGGAAGTCCGCGGCATGCTGCCCGTCGCTGATGAACTGGTCGACCGCCTTCGACAGATTTTTGTCGCTGAAGACAGCGCGGCCCTTGATGCTCTCGTCAAGGAAGAGCTTTATCAGAAAATTGATCCGCTGACTGAACTGATCGGCAATCTGTCTGTTCTTCAAAACCTGATCGCCGGCGAACGTGTAGAAAAGGCGCGCGCGGATTTCGTTCAGACCCTGATTATTGAACTCGTCCTCATCGCACTCGCCATCATCTCGACAGTGATTTACGGTGGATGGTTGATCAAGAAGCTCAGACGTCCACTTGCGCAGATGGAAAATCATTTCGATGCCATCGAAACCAATGATTCGGGCTATGTGATCGAATTACCATCTGTTTCCGATTTCAAACCGGCGATACAGCAATTGCGCGCTTTGCACGCCAAACTTTGCTATGCCAAACTCGAACGCGAAGAAAATGAATCCAGGTCCAACCAGCAACGCGTTGGCGCGCTGCGTGGGCTTGCCGAGACCGTCGAGCAAGAACTGCAGAAAGTCGTTCAGGCAATCATTGATCAAACAGGTCGTTTGAACGCTGCTGCTGTTGATATGGCAGGCTCTTCAGAGCGTGTTTCCGAGAACTCCGAGAGTGTTGCCGCTGCCGCACACGAAGCCTTGGCAAATGCAGAAACCGTCTCTGGCGCATCTGAAGAACTGGCTGCGTCGATCCGTGAGATTACGCGGCAAATTGAAGAAGCAACCAGCCTGACAGCAGAAGCCAATCGTGCCGGTGAAAGTGCAGAAAACACAGTCAAATCATTGAAGGACAGCGTTGATCGTATTGGCGAGGTTGCAGAACTGATCGGTGATATTGCAGCTCAAACTAACCTTCTTGCCTTGAATGCGACCATTGAGGCCGCCCGCGCTGGCGATGCCGGCAAAGGTTTCGCGGTTGTCGCCCAGGAAGTTAAAAACCTTGCCAATCAAACCGCCAAGTCCACTGAGGAAATCACCCGCCAGCTTGGAGAAATCCAGAATGTTACGGGTTCTGTTGTCGCCACCGTTCAGCAGATGACGTCAAGCATCCGTCGCGTTGACGAAGTCGCCTCCAACGTTGCGGTCAATGTTCGCCAGCAAGACGACGCAACCCAGGAAATCGCTCGTAACGTGGTTCAGACGGCGGAAGCGTCAAATGAAGTGACCGAAAAGATCGGGCATGTTGCCTCCGAGGCGCAGGACAACCTCACGCGTGCGGCTGACATGAATAAAATCGCCGAAGAAGTAGATGTGAGCATCGCTGAACTTCGCAACAGCCTTGTTCGAATCGTTCGTACTGCCACACCTGAGGTAAATCGCCGTAAGGATCCTCGGCACGAAGCTCAACTGGCAGTTACGGTTAAGGTCAAGGGGAAGTCAATCCGTGGTCAGACCATCGACATATCGACGGGTGGCGTAAAGGTCTCGCTTGCTGAGGCGATCAAAGAAGGGACAAAAGGCGAAATCACCATCGATGGCCCGAACACCACGATCCCGTTTGAGGTCGAAAACGCCCTTGATACGATCGCAAACCTCGATTTCGCACCAAGCAAGATCCGCGAGGAACAACTGAAACCGTGGCTTGAAAGACGCTTTGGCAAAGCCAAAGGTTAGTCCCAAGGCCAACTGTGGAATGACATTCCTATAAGCCCTCACAACCACCCGAGAAGTTTTTTCGGGTGGTTTTTTCTTTTTCACGGGACTATTCGGCAAGCCTTCAGAAAAATGTAAAATTGGGTGCTTGACGGGGTATGATTGTTGAGGCTATACACCGCTCCAGCCAACGCGAAGGCGCGATGGCGGAGTGGTTACGCAGAGGACTGCAAATCCTTGCACGCCGGTTCGATTCCGGCTCG
>NZ_DBGS01000117.1:0-6857 GCF_002295455.1 Thalassospira sp. UBA848
GATTGTCGTGGTCGAAAACGTCGAACGTAGCATTGAACGTGGTCTTTCCCCGCGTGATGCAACCGTGGCGGCCATGCGCGAAGTCACCGGGCCGATTATCGCGACCTCGCTTGTCATCACCGGTGTATTTGTGCCGATTGCCTTTATTTCCGGCCTGACCGGCCAGTTCTATCAGCAATTTGCCCTGACCATCGCCATTGCCACGATCATTTCGACCGTCAACTCGCTGACGCTAAGCCCGGCTTTGTCGGCTGTGCTTCTGCGCAGTCACGACGCGCCTAAAGACTGGCTGACACGCGGCATGGACTTTGTCTTTGGCTGGTTCTTCCGCGGGTTCAACCGCTTCTTTAACCGCAGCACTGATCTGTATGCCGGTGGTGTGAAGCGTCTGCTGGGCATGAAGACCACCATGATGGCGCTTTATGTCGGTCTTCTGGCGTTGACCTATCAGGGGTTCCAGATCCTGCCGACAGGTTTCGTGCCGTTGCAGGACAAGCAATATCTTGTCAGTTTCGCCCAACTTCCGCAGGGCGCAACACTGGATCGGACCGAAGATGTCATTCGCGAAATGTCTGACATCGCGCTCAAGGAACCCGGAGTGGAAAGTGCTGTGGCGTTCCCGGGGCTTTCGATCAACGGCTTTGTGAACAGCTCAAGTGCCGGCATCGTGTTTGTCACCCTCAAGGACTTTGATGAACGCAAAAGCGACGATCTGTCAGGGCTTGCCATCGCGGGCAAACTGCAACAGAAGTTCGCAGGCATCGACGAGGCCTTTGTTGCCATCTTCCCCGCGCCGCCGGTGCAGGGGCTGGGCACTGTCGGCGGTTTCAAGCTGCAGGTGCAGGACCGAACCGATCAGGGCTATGGTGCGCTTGATGATGCGATGAAGCAGGTCCTTGCCAAGGCATGGGCAGCCCCGGAACTGACCGGCGTGTTTTCAAGCTACAACATCAATGTGCCACAGCTTCAGGCGACGCTTGACCGTACCAAGGTCCAGCAGCTTGGCATCCCGGTTGATGAAGTCTTCCGGACCATGCAGGTCTATCTGGGGTCTATGTATGTCAATGACTTCAACACCTTTGGCCGCACCTATCAGGTGATCGCACAGGCAGACAAGCCGTATCGTTCAAGTCCCGATGACATTCTGCGTCTGCAAACGCGCAACGCAGATGGCGATATGGTGCCGCTTGGTTCCGTGCTTTCGGTTTCCGAAACATTCGGGCCGGACACGGCGATGCGCTATAACGCATTCCGTTCGGCTGATCTTAATGGCAATGCGGCACCGGGATATTCCAGTGGCGAAGCACAGGCGGCAATCACCAAGATCCTTGATGAAACCTTGCCACCGGGTATGTCCTATGAATGGACAGAGCTGACCTATCAGCAGATTTTGGCGGGCAACACGGCGATCTTTGTTTTCCCGATTTGTATCCTGCTCGTGTTCCTGGTGCTGGCGGCGCAATATGAAAGCCTGACCATGCCATTGGCGGTGATCCTGATCGTCCCGATGAGCATCCTGTCCGCTGTTTTTGGTGTCTATATGTTCGGGGGTGACAACAACATCTTCACCCAGATCAGCCTGTTTGTGCTGGCCGGACTGGCATCAAAGAACGCCATCCTGATTGTCGAGTTCGCCCGCGAACTTGAACATCAGGGGCGCAGCACCGTTCAAGCCGCGATCGAGGCCAGCCGTTTGCGTCTGCGCCCGATCCTGATGACTTCCTTGGCCTTTATCATGGGCGTCGTTCCGCTGGTCCTGTCCAGTGGTGCCGGTGCCGAGATGCGCCACGCGATTGGTATTGCCGTGTTCTCGGGCATGCTGGGTGTGACGATATTTGGCCTGATCCTGACCCCGGTCTTTTATGTCCTTGTACGCATGATTGGCCGGCGCAACGACGTTCGTTCACTTGACGAGGTTGATGCACATCAGCCTGCGGGGTGACCGATATCGTTGCACAAAACAGCTGGACTGTCTTTTCCCCCGACCCCGCCGGTTCGGCTGTTTTGAAACTCCCGAACGGGGCTGACAAAGGTCAGCCCCGTTTTTTCGTGTGAGCCATCTCTCAGTCTGATCTGATGGCCCTTGCCTTGGCTGCACATCGCCTTATCTTTCGGTCGGGATGTTTGTCGATAAGGGTTTTCGACCATGAACTATGTGCGTACCGGTTTGTTGCTTGCTGGCCTGACCGCACTGTTTGGCGCTGTTGGCATGATGATTGGCGGGCAACAGGGCATGATTATCGCGCTGCTGTTTGCGGCTGCCATGAATGTGTTCGCCTACTGGAATTCGGATGCCATGTTGTTGCGCATGCGCAGCGCGCGGCAGGTGGATGATAAAACAGCACCAGAACTGGTGGCGATGGTCCGTGACCTTGCGCGCAATGCCGACCTGCCAATGCCCAAGGTTTACGTCATCGAAAACCCGCAACCCAATGCCTTTGCCACCGGCCGGAACCCCGAAAACGCGGCGGTGGCTGCGACCACAGGGTTGCTCAAACTGCTTGATCGCAATGAAATCGCCGGCGTCATGGCCCATGAACTGGCCCATGTCAAAAACCGCGATACCCTGACCATGACCATCACTGCGACGATTGCCGGGGCGATTTCTGCATTGGCCAACTTTGCAATGTTTGCCGGCATGTTTGGCGGCAATCGCGATAACAACAATCCGCTGGGCGGGATCGGCATGATCCTGATTGCCATTCTCGCGCCCTTGGGGGCGATGATCGTGCAGATGGCAATCTCGCGGACCCGCGAATATGAGGCCGACAAGATCGGGGCTGAAATCTGCGGCCATCCGATGTGGCTGGCCAGTGCCTTGAACAAACTAGATAAGGGTGTTCACGCCGTCCCGAATATGGATGCCGAACGCAATCCGGCAACCGCACACATGTATATTGCCAACCCGTTGTCCGGAAAAGGCGTCGATAGCCTGTTCTCTACCCACCCCAACATGGCCAACCGCATTGCACGCCTGCAGGCCTTGGCTGGCTCTTCGCAAAGTTCCGCACAAAGCCCCGTGCACGGCCGTGAGGCCGTACAAACACCCCGCACCGCCAGACCCGCGTCCAGCCGTGGGCCGTGGGGGCGCAAGTCCGCGAAACCTGCTGCTCCCAAACGTGGCACGTCGCGTCAGCGCAAACGGCCCTGGGAATCCTGAAGATCCGGTGCCTTTATGTGTCTGGTGGTCAGTTAACCCAACTTGGGGTCGTTCTCCCTATCCTTCGGTATGATAAAAATGATAACGCACAGCATTGACCAACCTTGAATACAGGACGAAAATGATCCGATAAAAGTCTAAGGACCCTTGCTGTCAGGCTCTTCAAAGCAAGGGACAGATAAGGACAATAATGGCTGGTTTCTGGTCAATGGTTGGCCTCGTGTTCAAATCCCTGATCACGGGTGCGGACACTGTCGATGATATGGGGGGTGCTGCCGACGACGTTCTGGCAGCCGACGATGTTCTGTGCCGGTATGGGATCGCAAGCTTCACACCGCCAGAACCGAATGCCCATATCGGCGCAAGTGTTGACGACGAAGTTGCCGATGTCGTGAAGGCTGCGTTGTCTTCTGTCCCGGAAAGTGCAGGGGTTCGGATTGATCAGTTCTTCTCACCCAATCCCGATGCAGCCGACCCGTTTCAAGCCATGCGCGAGGCGCAACTTGGCGTTCTGAACGTCGCCCATCGCAAGGATGTCGATACAGTCTTCTGGGGGCGCCAGGATCCGCGCAACGGCTATCTTGATCTTCACATGGTCAGTGATGCGCTGGCATCATCACTTTATGATTTGATGCTGCCCCAGACATACAGTTTCCGTCAGCTGACCCATCCTGATGTTTCCGAGGCATTGCGCATTCTCCTGACGGCCCAGCTTGTGCTGAAATCAACCGGCGGCGAACAGCGCGCCCTGCAGATTGCCCGACTGGCCGCTGTCCTTGAAGACCTTCAGGACCGAATTCACGGCGGTGATATCTTTTCGCAGGGCGGTGCCGGTGTGGGGCTTGCCTATGGGTTCGGGGCGTTCGTTCTTTCGGAAACCGGGGATCGATCCTATTGCGCAAGTGCCTTGCGCGTCATGGAACCCTACATCCGGAAAATGGTCAGTGAAGCTTCCGAAAAACCAGTGTCCGCCACAGGGAAAACCGCTGCCCCGACCGGGCTCAAGGGCGAGTCACTTGATGCTGATAATGCGGGCGCCCAGGAGGTTCCGCTTTCCACGCTTCTTGACGGAATCAGTGATTTTTCCAAGATAAACCCGCGCACCGTCGCGGCGCTTGCCCTGTATGGGGCACTTGTGAACTGGTCGCTGATTGCCAACCTAAAGGCGCGTTCTGGTGCATTGTCCATTGCGATCTGGCGGATGCTGGAACGCCGGATTGAACTCTCCATGGGGTCTCCGGTGGATCGTGCGCTTTCGATTTGCAAGCTTGGCGAAGCCATGGTGCTCACCGGCAAGGACAAGGAAGACGCCAAGCTTGTTGACAAGGGAGCTGCGCATTATCGCCGGGCACTTGGCATGATCAATGCCCGTGTTCATGGCCCGCTTTATGCGACAATCGCCTATGGTCTGGCCGAGGCAATTGTGTCTTCGGCAACCATCCGTGATGTCACGATCCCCGATACACAGGTGGTCCCGGTCTTTCAGGCCGCACTCAAGGTCTGCACGCGGCGCGATCATCCCTATATCTGGGGTCGGATCATGTTTGCCCTTGCAACGGTCTATTTGACCAACGGCAACCTTCACAAGGATACCGAAATGCTCACCCATGCCCGGATGAGCTATTCCCAAGCTTACGAAGCCTTTAACGAAGCAGGGGCGAAGGGCGCGGCACGTGCCGCATCTGGCGGCTATACCCGATCGGAAAACTTTCTGTCACAGCTTGGTCACCGCAAGACGGTCATGGATGCCACCGGCGGTGTTGGTGAAAGTTCGGACAAAGGTGCTGCAAACGCCTCCTGACGTTTTTTTACTTCGGGCAAAGACCTGCTCATTCATCCGGCAGTTCGACAAAAAGAAACCCCGCAGCGCACGGCTGCGGGGTTTTGACTGCGAAGCGTGATGTTCTAGCCGGATGACTTCTATTCGCGGTTGCCGAAGAAGTGCAGCAGCATGATGAACAGGTTCACGAAGTCGAGATACAGACGCAGCGCACCAAACAGGGCTTTTTTGCCTGCGGTCGTTGCATCGTCATGTTCGTGATACTCTTCCTTGATGCGCTGGGTGTCATAGGCGGTAAGGCCCGTGAAGATCAGAACACCAGCCGCCGAAATGACGAACTGCAGCATCGTGCTTGCAAGGAAGATATTCACCACCATCGCGATGATGATACCGATCAGACCCATGAACAGGAAGCTGCCCCAGCCCGAAAGGTCTTTCTTGGTGGTGTAGCCAAACAGGCTCATCGCACCAAAGGTACCCGCGGTGATGAAGAAGGTGCGTGCAATCGACTCACCGGTATAAACCAGGAAGATCGACGCAAGGGACAGACCCATCATTGCGGCATAGATCCAGAATGTCGCCTGTGCAGCACCAAAGCTCATCTTGTGGATGCGTGCGCTCAGGAAGAAGACAAGCCCGATCGGGGCCAGCATGACAATCCAGTGCAGCCCAGTGCCGAAAATAGCCTGCATCAGGGTCGGGCTGGTCGACACAGCCATTGCCACGATACCGGTCAAGGCAAGTGCAGATGCCATGTAGTTGTAGACACGCAGCATATAGGCGCGGAGACCTTCATCGATCTCGGCCGCCGACCGGCCAACCGAGACGTCATAGCCGCGTTGACGCGTTTCAAAAGCCATTGAAATCCCTCTTTGATCCAATTGTGAGCAGAACATAGGTATACAATTCTGCGATGATCAAAATATGGCAGGATTTCCGTGAAAAGCAACGGTTTGCCAGATCGGGTGCCAATAGGTCGCCATCAGATGTGAACTTGTTCACCTTCGATATGACGCTATCGTGAAATCACCCGATGACGACAGGTTTCGTAAACGGGTCTATGATGATGGCCTTGCGGGACTCGCAAAACATCCACTCAACGCATACAGGCCCGACCCCATGTCATTTCGCGCCGCAAACCATACGTCGCTGCCAAACCCGGTCCGGGTGTTTTGGCGTGCACTGGTAACCGGTGGGCTGATCGCGGGGCTTCTTGGTGCTGTTGCCTTGGATGCGAAGGCGCAAAATGCCAACCTTCAACGTGCGCCCGGTGATGGTGACATTCCGGTCTTTACCGATGTTTATGACGGATCGGAATTTTGTGCCGATGGCAATGGTGATGCCCCGTGCGCCGTCGCCCCGGTTGATGTGCCGGAATTTGATGCCAGCTTCGTTTATCGATTTCTGGCTTATCATGCTCAACGCCCGTTTGATCGATTCTCGTGGCAGGCCTTCACAGCGCTGATGAGCCCGCTTGACCACCCGGGCCAGAAAACCCACTGGGAAACATTCCCGACACAGCGTGATCTGTTTGCCGAGCTGGCCTATCCCAATCCAGCATGCAGTGATGATCTGCCAGACGGGCATCTGTTGCTGGCAAGCTACCTGCAATCGACCGGAGATACGCTGGTTGATCAGGCAGGTAACTTCGTTCTGTTTGAAACACGCATCAACCCGGTGGCCGCTGACTACATCATTGCCAACAACCTGCAATCAGAGGCCGGACGTGCGCATTTTGCCAATACCGGACAGTTCATTGATTTCCCGACCGGGCATTTGACGGAGGGTGCCGAAAGCAAGGTTAAGGCCACCATCGCCAATGGCGATGGGGTGCAAAAGCCTGATTCGGCAATTCCGCCATCGGCGCCCGGTGTGATGGGCGCGCAACTGTTAAAGTTCGCATGGCGCATTCTGCCC
>NZ_DBGS01000117.1:7260-16874 GCF_002295455.1 Thalassospira sp. UBA848
GTGATCAGATGCTGGACGGGCAGGCGACATGCCTTGATGTCACGGTTGGGCTGGTCGGCCTGCATCTTGTGCAACGGGTTGCCAGCGGCAATGGGGATCGCTGGATCTGGTCGAGTTTCGAGCATGTCGATAATGTTCCCCTGGCCGCAAATGCGCGCCGTCCCAACAGCATCATTACCAAGGAACCGTTTGAAAACGGATGCCTGTCACCGGGGCCGGTGGATCAGCAATATGCCTTTTACGGCGGGATGGGGGCGGTCGGCAGCCCCGCCAACCAGCCGATCTCTGAAATCCTGAAATGGGCCGATCACGCGCCATATGCCCGCCTGTCATCGGGCGATAGGCCCTTGCCCCCGGAAATCGTGCGCTGCTGGCGGCTGTTTTCCGGCACGGCGGAAAGCAATTTCGTTTGGCAGGGCAAACTTTCGGGCACCGTCTGGGCAAATTACATGCTGCTGGGGACGCAATGGATCGGGAATCCCGGCGGTGCACCGTTTGGTATTGGTGAAGTGCCACGTTTTCTGACCAACAGCACGCTTGAAAGCTTCATGCAGGATCAACCGGATGCTTCCTGTTTGCGGTGCCATGCCCGCGCAACAAGTGACGCCGGACAGGTTGCCAACTTTACCTTTCTGCTTGATCCGGGCAGCTAACCGATCACGAACAGAGAGAACTTCCAATTTTCACTGATTGCCACTAGCATGCATCGCAACATTTGCCGCACCCAAAAACAAAGAACAGCGGCGAATTCAGGGAGGAAATATGCTGGGCAGTCGTTCTGACTATGCTTCGGTGCGTTCAAGTTTTGCCTGGAACGTGCCGACCCACTTCAATATCGGCGTTGATGTCTGCGACAAATGGGCGGACGACCCGGATCGTTTGGCATTGATGCATCGCAGGCGTGATGGCACGCGCCGTGACTATACATTTTCACAGATCAAACGCCTGTCAAACCGCTTTGCCAATGTCATGCGCCGTCATGGCATACGGCGTGGCGACCGGGTCGGGATCCTGTTGCCGCAAAGTCCGGAAACCGCGATTGCCCATGTTGCGACTTATAAAATGGGCGGTATTGCCGTGCCGCTCTTTACCCTGTTTGGGGTTGATGCGCTCGAATATCGTCTGGGGAACTGTGCGGCCAAGGCACTGGTGACCGACAAGGAAGGGGCCGCCAAGATCGCCGAAATTCGCGATCTTTTGCCCGCCCTTGAATATGTCTATGTGATCGATGGGGCGCCAGACAACTGTTTTGATTTCAAGGCCCTGTCATCAGAAGCCAGTGACGATTTCGAACCGGTCAACACCCGTGCCGATGAACCGGCACTGATTATCTATACATCCGGCACCACAGGTCAGCCCAAGGGGGCGTTGCACGCCCATCGGGTGTTGCTGGGGCATTTGCCCGGCGTTGAAATGTCACATGATTTCTTCCCCGAAGACGGCGATGTCATGTGGACCCCGGCTGATTGGGCGTGGATTGGCGGGCTTCTTGATGTCCTTTTGCCCGCCTGGCATCACGGCGTGCCTGTTGTTGCCCACCGGTTTGAAAAATTCACGCCCGAGGATGCCTTTCGCCTGATGGCCGAATATGGTGTGCGCAATACTTTCCTGCCACCAACCGCGCTCAAGATGATGCGGGCCGCGGGCGATGATTTGGCGCAAAAATTCAATTTCAAACTTCGCTCTATTGCAAGCGGTGGTGAGACATTGGGTGCGGAATTACTTGATTGGGGGCGTCGGGTGTTTGATGTCACCATCAACGAGTTTTATGGCCAGACCGAATGCAACATGGTGGTTAGTTCCTGTCAGTCGATCATGGACTCAAAACCCGGTGTTATGGGCCGTCCGGTGCCCGGTCATGATGTTGCGGTGATTGATCTGGGGGGAACGGTGCTTGAACCCGGTGAAATGGGCCGCATTGCCGTACGTGCGCCTGATCCGGTGATGTTCCTTGAATACTGGCGCAATCCCGAAGCCACCCGCGACAAGTTTGTTGGTGAATGGCTTCTGACCGGGGACATGGGCAGTGTCGATGCCGATGGGTACATCCGCTTTGTCGGTCGCGATGATGATGTCATCAGTTCGGCGGGGTATCGTATCGGGCCGGGGGAAATTGAAGACTGTCTGATTGCCCATCCTGCCGTTCGCATGGCCGGTGTGATCGGCAAGCCCGATGATCAGCGCGGCCAGATCGTAAAGGCCTTTGTCGTATTGGCCGATGGTTTCGCCGAAAGTCCGGAGCTTGAAAGCGAAATCAAGAACTTCGTCAAAACCCGATTGGCCGCACACGAATACCCGCGCGAGATCGCCTTCCTTGATCAATTGCCGATGACAACCACCGGCAAGGTCGTGCGGCGGGCCTTGCGCGACATCACCTGATATCGTGCCCGGATTTCAAATCGTTCCCAAAACGGTTTTGTATAAAACAAGGCCGGGTCCTTCTGGATCCGGCCTTGCGTGTTTAAGGTCATGTGTGCCTGATGGCTATTCGTTGCGCAACAACGGCGCTGCCGGACTGCGCAGAGCCTGCCATGTGCCGACAAAACCGGCTGCCAGCGTCGCAAACAGGCCAATCGCAATCGGTCCGATGATGGTCATCGGCAACAGCACCCAGTTGGCCTCCATGATCAGCACCAGCACCGACCAGGCCGCAACCGACCCGACAAAGGCCGCAATCACACCGGTGGCAAGACCAAGGATCCCGTATTCCAGCGCATAGGCATAAAGAATGTTGGACCGTGTCGCGCCCAGTGTCTTGAGCACTACCGCGTCATAGATCCGCTTGCGGCGACCGGCCGCAACTGCCCCGCCAAGGACAAGCACGCCAGCGACAATCGCAATCATGCTGGTCGCATTAAGGGCTGTACCGATCCCGGCCAGAATGGCATTGGCGGCCTCAAGCGCCTCACGCACGCGAATGGCTGAGACATTCGGGAAGTCCATACCGATCATGCGATCGACCGGTTCTTCCATTTCGCGCGGCATATGGGCGGTGGCGATCAGGCTATAGGGCGCCTTGTCGATCAGACCCGGTGAGAACACCATCGCGAAATTCATACGAAGGCTTTGCCATTCGATCTCGCGCCAATTGGCGATCTCGGCGGTGATGTCGCGACCCAGCACATTGATGGTCAGGGTGTCGCCCGGCTCTAGGTCAAACGCGCGACCGATATCCGCACTGATCGACACCAGCGGCTTTGACGCATCATTGTAATCAGCTGACCACCATTCACCGCGCACCAGTTTGGTTTCAGGCGGTGCGGTTGCGGCAAAGGTCAACCCGCGATCACCGCGCAGGAACCAGCGATCATCACCTGGTCCGACATCGTTGGAATTAACGCCATCAACCGCCGTCACACGACCGCGCAGCATCGGAGTTTGTTCGATATCCGAAACATTATCCTGTGCCAGAAGCTGATCGCGGAACTGGTCGATCTGATCGGGGCGAATATCGAGGAAGAAGAAGGCCGGGGCAGAATCCGGCAGGTTCTCGTTGATCTCGTTATCAAGGTTGCCCTCGATCCCCGAAATCGTCACCAGCAGTGTCAGGCCCAACCCAAGCGACAGCGCGACGGGGACGGTGCTTGCCCCCGGACGGTGCAGGTTGGCAAGTGCCAGTCTGGAAAAGGCACTGCGCCCCGTAATTAAACGTTTCGAAAGGGATACGATACCGCGCCCGGCAAAGGTGAAAATCACCACCGCCGCCGCCGACCCGCCAATAAAGCCAAGGGCAATCGCCTTGTCGGTCGCAGTCAGCACCGTCAGGATCAGCAACAGAACAAGCGGCACACCGATATAGGGCAGGTCGCGCTTGCGCACAGGACTGCCGCTAAACAGTCCGGCACTGGCGCGGAACAATCGTGCCGCCGGGATTTCGCGTGCGCGCAACAAGGACGGCAGGGCAAAGACCAAAGTGGTCAGTACACCAAAGCTGGTGGCAATGATCAGCGATGGCAATGCCGGGCCCAGCGTCACATCAATTGGCAGCCGCCCGGCAAGGGCCGGCGCAATCAATGCCGGTGTCACCGCGCCGATCAGAAGCCCGATGGCAATCCCGATCAGGGCCAGAACAAGGATCTGCAGGAAGTAAATCCGAAGCACCAGCGCATGCGACGCGCCGATGGATTTAAGCGTGGCAATGACGGATGTTTTGCTTTCGATATGGCTGCGCACCGCATTGGCCACACCAATACCCCCGACCAAAAGGGCCGAAAGACCAACAAGGGTCAGGAACAGGGTCAGGCGCTCGATAAAGCGTTTCAGGCCGGGGTTGGCATTGGCCGTATCGCGAATACGCCAGCCTGCCTCTTCGAACCGCTCTTCAAGGCGTTCGCGAAAGGCGGTCGGGGTTTCATTATCATTGATATCCAAAGCGTAATAATAGCGGATCAGACTGCCCGGCTGCACCAGCCCGGTCTCCATCAACCCGTCCATCGAGACCATCAGGCGCGGGCCAAAGTTGAAAAAGCCAACGGCCTTGTCGGGCTCGGTCTTGATCACACCACGAATCTGCACATCAATATCACCAAGGGCGACCGTGTCACCGACATCGATCCGAAGCCGTTCAAGCAAGCCTGCCTCGGTCACAGCCCCCCAAACGCCATCCTTTTGTTCAAGGATGCCCTCAAAGGGAACCCCATCGGCAAGCTCCATCTCGCCAAACAGTGGATAGGCGTCATCAACCGCCTTAAGCTCCACCAGTCGGCGCTGGTCCGGGCCATAGGCCGTGGTGCGCATGGTGGCCAGTTCGGCGACGCGTTCAGTGTTTGCGCGCAGCCACTCGATCTGATCGCCGGTCGCTTCCTGATGGGTCAGGCGCAGTTCAACATCGCCGCCCAAAAGCTTCCGCCCGTCACGCTCCAGTGCCGATAGAACGGATTCCGAAACGTTTCCCACAGCCGCAATCGACCCGACGCCAAGCGCCAGACATGCCAGAAAAATACGAAAACCTGATAATCCGCCGCGCAACTCGCGCCGACAGACCCGCCAGGCAATGGACCATAGGCGGTCCGCACCGTCAGTGGGGGAAAGGGATGTACTCATGACTGCGATTCCAGATGCGAAACGATTTCGCCGTCGCGCAGCATCACCGTACGGTCGCACCGCTTGGCAAGGGCAGGGTCATGGGTAATCAAAAGCAGGGTCGAGCCGCGCCGCTTGGTCAGATCAAACAACAGTTCGATAATCGTTTCACCGGTCGTGCCATCAAGGTTGCCGGTTGGTTCGTCGGCCAGCAAAAGCTCAGGGTCGGTGGCAAGTGCGCGTGCAAGTGCAACGCGCTGTTGCTCCCCGCCCGATAGCTGGCCCGGATAGTGATCGGTGCGATGACCCAGCCCGACATGCTCCAACTCTTCGCGCGCCTTTTCAAAGGCATCCTTGCGCCCGGCGAATTCCATCGGAAGCGCAACGTTCTCCAGCGCGCTCATGGTCGGGATCAGGTGGAAGTCCTGAAATACGATGCCGACATGATTGCGGCGATACAGGGCCAATCCGTCTTCATCAAGGGCGCGCAGGTCCTTGCCACACACCTTCACAACGCCTTCCTGGGCTTGTTCCAGTCCGGCAATAACCATCAAAAGCGATGTCTTGCCCGACCCCGACGGCCCGACAAGCGATACGCGTTCGCCTGCACCAATCGAAAGATCAACCCCTTTAAGGATCTCGACAATCCCGGCCGGACCTTGCAGCCGCAGCTTCAGGTTCTGCACATCAATTGTCTGTTTTGGCGCTTCACCAGACGCGGCGACATTTTGTTCCGGTATCGTGGTGGTTTCGGTCACACTCATTTCGGGTCCTATCGGGTTGTCCGTTGCAAGATCGGCAAAGCAGGCTAAATAGGTTTACGGATCAGGACGTTTCTGGTTCAGACTTCTTTTGATCTGAACGACTTCTGTCTGCGTTCATCAAGGGTAAACGTTCGGAAACCGCTCGGGCAAGTTCGCAGCATATTAAGGTGAGATTTGTAATGAATTCGGTGTTTGGGCAAGGTCACACTGTAAACAAGTTCACGTACAAATTGGCAAAACAGTTGCGTAAATCTGCCACGCAGGCATGCGCAGCCCTTGCCATTGCTGTCTTTGCCCTGGCCGGATTTTCGTATGAAACGCGGGCGCAGGAAAGTGATCAAGCGACCAAAACCCTTGTATTGTTTGGCGACAGCCTGATGGCCGGTTACGGCCTGGCCCATGAAAATGGCTTCGCACCCAAGCTTGAGGCGGCCCTGAAGGATGCAGGTCATGATGTGGAAGTCGTGAATAGTTCCGTCTCTGGCGATACCACCGCGGCGGGTCTTGCGCGCCTTGACTGGGCACTGGTTGACAAGCCTGATGCGGTCTTGCTCGAACTTGGTGCCAATGATGCACTACGCGGTATGGAGCCATCCCAGACCCGTGAAAATCTGGCAGAAATCCTTGAAAAGCTGCGCGGCATGGATGTCGATGTCTTGCTGGCTGGCATGATGGCGCCGCCCAATATGGGAACGGCGTATGGTAATGAATTCAACAGCATCTATCCTGATCTCGCCAGCCGCTATCAGGTTGATCTTTACCCGTTTTTCCTTGAAGGCGTTGCCGCAGAACCCAGCCTTAATCAGGATGACGGCATGCATCCCAATGCAGATGGCGTGGACGTTATCGTCAAAAGTATCCTGCCAGATGTGATCAATCTGCTGCAGACATCAGACGCCAGCTAACAAGGCCAAGATCCTGCGGCTGCCGGATAATTCAGGCATTTATCGGTTCCTGAAAGCCACCATCCGGTTACGTTGGCATAATACCGGCACGTCACCCCTCTAATCAAAACGTCTCCTGTTAATATCCCCACAGGTTGGCTCATCAGACGGCCGGACAAACACCGTGCCGAGCGTTTCTTGCGCCCGATTTGAATGTTGTGCGTAAAATGGGCTGTTTCCAAGGGGTTATGCGGTTTCCGGCAGGTTATAAAATTTCGCAAGTGCGTAAATCAGCGCAATTATGCCGCTTGTGGCCAATAAAAAACTGCATATGTAGATAGAAAATGTCAACAACCCGGAACGATTTATCGGTCAGACCGTAAGTATCCCTGTGGCGTTTACCAGAAACGCAAATAATATAATCAAATCAAATGTTTAATTATGCGTTTCGGGTGGTGCGTGCGCCGTGAATCTTGCCTGAAAATCCCCATTTGGGGACCAAAACATGGGGTTTGGTGTAAAATTAACACCTCATTTACTTTCGGTTATGTTTCGAACTGGCTTTACGTTAACTGCATATGTTGTTTTAGAGGAATGCTTCTGACAGGGGATCGACGACAATTTCGGTTTTTGACGGTTTTGCCTCCGCCGACGAATTGGAGCCTCTAGGTGGCGAAATCAAAAAATAATGTTTAATGTCCGTTACTTAATGGAATCCGTAACGAGTATCTTCAATCTGCAACCTGTGGATAACTGCGCAAAGGTCAAAACGGGTGTATGACGCCAAGGAAATACACGTAATTCATCAAAAAGTGCTTTATATCAATTGCTTGGTATTTTTCAGTGGACCCCGTTTGTTTCCAGGGAGTCGCAAACCGGCCTGTGAATGAATCGGAAGCGATTCAATTTTGACTGCAAATGCAGTTGCAGGGGCCGGACTCCGTCGATACACTTCCTTCTTATGCTGCTGAATATCGGGCGCTCTTTTGCGTTTCTCATGTTCGGTTGTGCTAAATTAATTAAATAATTCAATGCCTTAAAGGGATTGTTCTGTGTCGTCTTCTTCCACCGTCAAGCAGTCCTACACCATTCCCTGTTCTTCGATCTTCCGCGACGCGGTGCTGCAACTGGCAGAACGGCGCGGTGTGAATGCCGCCGATCTGGCGCGCTCGGTCATGCTGATCGTTCCGGAAAAGGCGATTGAGGATTATCAGGACCCCGGCGACCCGCCCAAGGGGGACCGTGAAACCATCGTGTTGAAGTCCGGCCCGGCCGAAGGGCGGCCCTGGCGGCGCAAACCCCGCCTGCAATTGCGCCTGCCACCGGGCTTTTCGGTGGTCACCGTGCGCAAGGCGTTGCAAATGGCGATTGATTTCGACGCGGGGGATGTGAATATGCGCGTCGAGAAGTCAGATGTATTGGCTGCTGAACGCGCTGCCCTCGAAGAAGCCCGTGCCCTGAAGAAACGTCAGGCAGAGCCACCTGTCGAACTTCTACAATCGCGTGAAGAGCTCGAACGTCTCCGTCAAATTGTTGATAACCTTGCCTTTGATCCGCTTGATCGTGGCGTCACTACCTTTAACGAGGCGCTCCACGTCATGGGCTTTCCGCCAAGCGCCCGGCCCGATATGCGCGCGATCCGGTCGAAATATCGCGTTCTGGCCGCCATCCATCATCCCGACAGCAATTATGGCTCCCACCAGCGCATGACGCAGCTCAATGCCGCGATGGAGATATTGCGCAAACACGTTTCCTGATTGGGCATATTGTGCGCCATGACAAACCGATCCACGGCCCCTTGTGGAAGGGTTCGCGCAATGCTTAGATGTAAGAAAGTCGATTTCTGGTTTGGCGACCGGGCACAAGAACCGGCCACCCCGACCAGCCAGCAATGGGAGACAGCATGACGGCGGAATTTCGGGCGGCACATGCCAGCGGTGAAAACTGGGCCTCGGTCGCATCCGAGCTTGCCGAACTTCTGGAAAAAGAACCATTACCAGAACAGGCGCTGGCTTTTTTGTATGTCTCCGAACCGCTTGCCGGGGATCTTGGCAGTATCCTGACCTTCCTGCGTTCGCGCCTGTCGATTGAACACTGGATCGGAACGTCCGGTGTTGGAGTTTGCGGATCAGGGCGCGCCTATTTCGGGGTTCCGGCGGCATCTGTCATGATCGCCCCGTTTGCCCGTGATGACTTTCACATCTTTGAACCCCTTAAAACCGAAGCCGATCTGGACGCCCCCGAACTGCAAAAGGCGATTGATCGTCTGCAACCGATCTTTGGTCTGGTGCATGGTGACCCGGGCGCACCTGACAGCCTCGGTCAATTGGCCGAGCTCGCAAGGTTGGGCTCGACTTATCTGGTTGGCGGGATTGCCTCGGGCGAACGCGGTGCGCCACAGATTGCTGATCGCATTGTCGATGGCGGCCTTTCGGGTGTTTTGTTTGACGGTAAAACCAGTGTTCAGGTAGGTATCAGTCAGGCCTGCACGCCGGTTGGTCCGGTCCATCGCGTGACCGAGGGGCGCGAAGGCATTGTCTCGACCCTTGATGATCGTCCAGCCCTTGAGGTGCTTAAGGAAGAACTCGACGCCGACGGTGGGGAACAATCCATGGCATCGGGGCGGTATCATGCGGCCCTGATGGTGCCGGGGTCGGACACCGGCGACTTTGTCGTGCGCAACCTGATGGGGGTGGATCCCCACAACAACATGATCGCGATCAGCGGTGATGTGCAGGCGGGCGATGCCATCCGCTTTGTCCGCCGCGACGGGGCAGCGGCCGAACAGGATCTGCGGCGCATGCTGGCTGATTTACAGAAACGTCTGCCGGGCAAGCCGCGCGGGGCGCTGTATTGCAGCTGTGTTGCCCGTGGCCCGCATCTGTTTGGCACCGAAAGCCGCGAAATGATGATCATCCGCGATGAACTGGGCGATCTGCCGCTG
>NZ_DBGS01000013.1:0-7945 GCF_002295455.1 Thalassospira sp. UBA848
GGCCCCACGGGCATCATGCGTGCCTGCATGGATGTGGTTGTGCCTTATATCCATGAACGCAAGCAGTTCGGCAAGGCGATTGGCGAGTTCCAGCTGATGCAGGGCAAGATTGCCGATATGTACACCACGATGAATGCATGCCGTGCCTATGTCTATGAGGTTGCCAAGGCGTGTGACCGTGATGAAACCTCGCGCAAGGATGCCGCCGGTGTGATCCTGTATGCGGCCGAAAAGGCAACCTGGATGGCACTTGAAGCCATTCAGACGCTGGGCGGCAATGGCTATATCAATGAATATCCGACGGGCCGTCTGCTGCGCGATGCCAAGCTTTATGAAATCGGTGCGGGCACCAGTGAAATCCGCCGCATGCTGATTGGCCGCGAACTGTTTGGCGAAACCGCCTGAGTCCGCTAAACCCTGATTGAACTTCTGTCCCATAAACAAACGGACCTTACCATGAGCATTTCTGACCCGATCGTCATCGTTTCCTGCGCGCGTACCCCGATGGGCGGCATGCAGGGTGATTTTGCCCCTGTTACCGCGTCCGAACTTGGCGGTGTTGCCATCAAGGCGGCCCTGGAACGCGGTGGCGTGTCTGCCGATGATATTGACGAAGTGATCATGGGCAATGTCCTGCCCGCCGGACAGGGGCAGGCCCCGGCCCGCCAGGCTGCATGGAATGCCGGCATCCCGCGTGCGGCCGGTGCAACCACGATCAACAAGATGTGCGGATCGGGCATGAAGGCCGTGATGTTTGCCCACGATACGCTGGCGGCCGGTTCCGCCGACGTCATGGTTGTTGGTGGCATGGAAAGCATGACCAATGCGCCGTTTTTGCTTCCGAAAATGCGTTCGGGCCACAAATACGGCCATGACATGGTCTATGACCACATGGCGCTTGATGGTCTGGAAGATGCCTATGACAAGGGCCGCTCCATGGGGACCTTCGCCGAAGCGACAGCGGAAAAATACGGCTTCACGCGTGAAGCGCAGGATGACTATGCCATTACCTCGCTGACGCGTGCGCAGAATGCAGCCAAATCCGGCCATTTTAGCGATGAAATCACCCCGGTCACCTATGCCACCCGCAAGGGCGATGTGACGATTGATGCCGACGAACAGCCGCCAAAAGCCAAACCGGAAAAGATCCCGACCCTGCGTCCGGCCTTTGCCAAGGATGGCACGGTCACAGCTGCCCATTCGGCATCGATTTCAGATGGGGCCGCCGCCCTTGTCATGATGCGCGCATCCGAGGCCGAAAAGCGCGGGCTCAAGCCGCTTGCCAAGATCGTTGGTCAGGCAACGCATTCCCAAGAACCTTGCTGGTTCACGACCGCCCCGGTTGATTCAATCAAGAAGGTGCTGTCCAAGGCGGGCTGGGCCAAGGACGATGTCGATCTTTGGGAAATCAACGAAGCCTTTGCCGTGGTCGCCATGGCCGCGATCCATGATCTGGAGCTTGATCATGGCAAGGTCAATGTCCATGGCGGTGCCTGTGCACTGGGTCATCCGATTGGTGCGACCGGTGCGCGATTGCTTGTAACCCTGATCCATGCGCTTAAAACCCATGGCGGGACCAAGGGTGTGGCCTCGCTTTGCATTGGCGGTGGCGAGGCTACAGCGGTTGCCATCGAACTCCTGTAATTCCCGGGTGAATTATGTGAACCAAGTTACGCCCCTGTGGTCGAAGTTTTCGGCTTTCTGGTGACAGAAAACCTTGATCCTGCTATCGGAATGACGGTTTTGGCGCAGGGGCGAGGCTACCTGCGTGACACAGCGGTATCACAGTCAAGGGACAGCCATGCAAGATGTGTTGAGCCTGGCGGCGCAAAATCTTCTGTCGCCCATCGTTCTATTCTTTGTTCTGGGGGTGGGTGCTGCCCTCGCGCGTTCGGATCTGACGATCCCCGAGGCGGTGGCCAAGGGGATATCGCTTTATCTTCTGTTTGCCATTGGTTTCAAGGGCGGGGTTGCGGTTTCAAATAACGGCATCGACCTGACGCTTGGCATGACGCTGATGTCCGGTGTGATCCTGTCCTTTGTGCTGCCTTTCATTGCCTTTGGCCTTTTGCGATGGATTTCGCAACTGAGCAGAACAGACGCCGCTGCGGTTGCGGGCCATTATGGGTCGATCTCTATTGTGACCTTCGTTGCCGCGACCTCGGTGCTGCAAAGTTCCGGCATCGTGGCAGAGGGGTACATGGTTGCCGTTGCAGCCGCGATGGAGGCACCTGCCATCTTCTCGGCCCTGTTGCTGGTGTCATCGGGTGGCAAGGGCCGGATGGATGGCGCGCTGATCCGTGAAATCCTGCTTAATGGCTCTATCGTTTTGCTGGTTGGCAGTTTCCTTATTGGCTGGATCACCGGGGCCGAAGGCATGGCCAAGATCGAGGCGCTGATTGTTGCGCCCTTCCAGGGGGTTCTTTGCCTGTTCCTGCTTGATATGGGGCTGGTTGCCGGGCGTGGCCTTAAACAGGGGCGTGCGGTTTTGCGTCCGGGGCCGCTTGTTTTCGGGATGCTGATGCCGGTGATCGGGTCGTGCCTTGGACTGGCGTTTGCGTTGCTTATCGGCCTGTCGCTGGGTGGAGCGGTGCTGTTGATGGTGCTGGCCGCCTCGGCAAGTTATATCGCGGTGCCCGCCGCCATGCGTGTCGCCCTGCCAGAGGCCAACCCGTCGGTCTATCTTACGCTGTCGCTTGGTGTGACGTTCCCCTTCAACCTGACGCTTGGCATTCCGCTTTATCTTGCGATGGCCAGCGCCCTTCACGGAGGTTAATCCCATGGAAAAGCATGATGCCAAACGTGTGGCGATCATTATCGAAGCCATCATGGAAACCCGCCTGCGTCAGGCGCTTGAAGGTGCCGGGGTCACGGGCTTTTCCGTGCTGCCGGTTCTGGGCGGATCGGGGCGGTCCGGTAACTGGAGCCGCGACGATACCGTGTCGCGCGGGGGCGGCATGGTTCAGGTGATCTGCATTATCCGGCCCGAGAAACTTGACCGGATGCTTGAGGCCGCTTTTGAGGTGGTGGACCGCCATATCGGCGTCGTCACGATCAGTGATTGTCAGGTGCTGCGCGCCGACCGGTTCTAGAACCTGATCCTTGAACGTCTGGGTTTGAATGTCTTGCGAGCTAGGGAGACTGCACGTTTAGAACGATTCAAAAGGTTTGAATGGGGGCTATCAACTTGGGCGAATTGGTCCTATTTTGGCGACAGAGTTTGACAGGATAGGGGACTTCGCGAGATGCCAAAGCCAACCGTTGATCGGATGCTTGCCGGGTTCAAAAGCTTTAAGGCGATGTATTATGAACAGCGCCCGGAACGCGTCGAGGATCTGGTGAATATGGGCCAGCGGCCGGAAGTTCTTTTGATTGCCTGTTCCGATTCCCGTGTTGATCCCGCCATTCTGACCAATGCCGAACCGGGCGAGATGTTTGTCATCCGTAACGTGGCAAACCTTGTTCCGCCCTATGAGCCCGATGAAAATTATCACGGGACGTCTTCGGCGATTGAATTTGCGGTGCGTGATCTGAAGGTCAAGGACATCGTCATTCTGGGTCATTCGGCCTGCGGTGGCATGCAGGCCCTGGTTGAACACGGCGAAGCGGGCAAGGTACCGGATCGCGACTTTATCGGCGAGTGGGTCAGCATTGCGAAATGCTGTCTGGAACATGGTCCGGATGCCGACAAGGTATCGCGCCATTCGATCCGCAACTCGTTGCAAAACCTGATGTCGTTCCCGTTCATCAAGGAACGGGTCGATGCCGGTGACCTCAAGCTGCATGGCTGGTGGTACGGCATGAAGGAAGGGATCCTGTGGCGCTTTGATGCCGCGCAGGACAGATTTGTTCAGGGCGAAGAATAAGCCCGGCCTGATGAAAACGATCTTCTGATCGCAGGACCGGACATCGCCCATGAAACGTAAAGCGGGAGGGTGGCCGTCATGCGGTTGGAAGAACATCAGATCATGGTGCGCGATACAGCGCGCGAGTTCGCCGAAAACGAACTCAAACCCAATGCTGCAAAATGGGATGCCCACCACACCTTCCCGGCCGAGGCGATTGCAGGCCTGGGCGAGCTTGGCTTTCTGGGCATGCTGGTGCCCGAGGAATATGGCGGGGCGGGCATGGATCATGTCGCCTATGCCCTTGCACTCGAAGAAATCGCTGCGGGCGACGGGGCAACATCGACCATCATGTCGGTGCATAACTCTGTTGGCTGCATGCCGATCCTGAAATTCGGGACAGAGGCGCAAAAGCAGGAATTTCTGATCCCGATGGCGCGCGGTGAAAAGATCGGGGCCTTTTGCCTGACTGAACCGCAGGCCGGGTCAGATGCCAGTGCGCTGCGCACCCGCGCGGTCCGCGATGGCGATCACTGGATCCTTAATGGCGCCAAGCAATTCATCACATCGGGCTCTGAAGGCGATCTGGCAATAGTCTTTGCCGTGACCGATCCGGACGCCGGGAAGCGCGGCATTTCGGCCTTTATCGTGCCGACCGATACGCCGGGTTATGTTGTTTCGCGGGTAGAGGAAAAGCTGGGGCAGAATGCGTCTGACACCTGTCAGATCACCTTTGTCGAATGCCGGGTGCCAGCGGAAAACATGCTGGGTGAGGAAGGGCAGGGCTATAAAATCGCCCTTGCCAACCTTGAAGGCGGACGCATCGGCATTGCCGCCCAGTCGGTCGGCATGGCGCGTGCGGCGTTCGAGGCCGCAAAGGATTACGCCAACGAACGCGAAACATTCGGCAAAAAGATCATTGAACATCAGGCGGTGGCATTTCGTCTGGCCGATATGGCCACCAAGATTGATGCCGCCCGGTTGCTGGTTCAGCGTGCCGCTGCCTTACGCGATGATCACAAGCCGTGTTTGACCGAGGCCTGCATGGCGAAAATGTACGCGTCTGAAATTGCCGAGGAAGTCTGCTCGGCCGCGATCCAGATTCATGGTGGCTATGGCTATCTCAAGGACTTCCCGGTCGAGCGCATCTATCGCGATGTCCGGGTTTGTCAGATCTATGAAGGCACGTCCGATATCCAGCGGATGGTGATTGCGCGGGCACTGGCGGATTGAAGTTATGCGTCGCTCGAAACCTCAACCCGCACTGTTAGGAACGCAGGTTATTCTATGAATTCTAGAATATTCGCCTCTAGTTGACCGGTTGAAACACATTGTCCTCGGTGAACTATCAGGCGGCCATCCCAACCGTCCCGAGCATTTAGTTCGAACTCGCCAAAGAAGTTAACGTTTACGCGCGTTCTTGTGTCGGTAACGTTTCTTACCGTGACGTTCAGTGAGCCAATTCTGGTAATATCGGCATCCCCAAGAGTTCCAGATGTGTTGATTTCACCGCAATCCAAAAACGACTGCGAGGTAAGTAAACTATACTTCGCAGTTAGCAGTCCCGAGGGCTTCTCAATCTTTTCAATAATCACATTGTGGTTAGCAAACCAGTCGACAGCTCTTTGCCAAGTGGCTTCGTAGTTAAGGTCGTATTCTCGCGATTTTTCAAAAGAACGTTCTGCTGGAGACTGAACTTTCACGCTAGCGCAAGCTGATATTGCCAAGCAAAAACAAATAGCTACCATAGTTCTTGTATGCATTTTTTGACTCCCCCTTAGGTCACCATTAAGCGCATGCAACTTATATCAAATTTCCGCCACACGTAAGTGGTGCCACGTCTGCTCTAGGGCTCGCCCTGGTTGTTTTTTGCTCCAGTGCCCTTCAGTAAGTCGTGTTTTTCGAGCAATCTTCTGAACTGGTGGTAGTTCAGATCAAGGGTCTTGGCGGCTTCGGTCTGGTTGTTGGCGTTCGTGCGAAGGGCTTGTTCCAGTAGCTTTATTTCGAAATTGGCGACCTGTGTTTTGAAGTCGATGGTGCCGTCCGGGGTGCTGTCGGGGTCGGGCGTTTCAATCGGGTTGGATTGGCTGGCTGTGCTGGTGTCGGTTTCTGACCAGATGCCATCAAACGGATCAAGGGTGATGTGGGCGAGCGGGGTTTCGTCGTCTTCAGCAAGGTAGATGCTGCGTTCAACCGCGTTGCGCAGTTCACGGATGTTGCCGGGCCAGGGATGGCGGAGGAGTTGTTCGGCGGCAGGACGCGAGAAGCCCGGAAAGACGCTGCGGCCCAAACGTTTTGTCATCTCAAGCGCGAACTGTTCGGCGAGTAAGAGTATATCATCAGACCGTTGGCGGAGCGGCGGGACCGCGATGACGTCAAAGGCGAGGCGATCAAGCAGATCGGCGCGGAACCTGTTGGTTTTGGCCAGTTCGCGCAGGTTTTCATTTGTCACACCAATGACGCGGGTGTCGACTTCGATGACTTCCGAGCCACCGACACGCTCGATCTCGCCATACTCAACCACCCGCAGAAGCTTTTCCTGAACCACGGGGCTTGCGGTGGCGATTTCGTCCAGGATTATCGTGCCGCCATGCGCACGTTCGAACCGCCCGATATTGCGTTTGGTGGCCCCGGTAAACGCCCCGGCCTCGTGGCCGAACAGTTCGGTATCGAGCAGGGTTTCAGAAAGGGCGGCGCAATTGACCTTGACCAGTGGGCCGCCCCAGCGGCGCGAAAGATAGTGCAGGCGGGCGGCAATCAGTTCCTTGCCCGAGCCGCGTTCGCCAATCACCAGACATGGGCGTTCAATCGGTGCCAGACGTGAAACATGTTCAAGGGCGGCCAGAAAAACGGGGTCTTCGCCCAATATCGGTTGCAAGCTGTCCATTTCGCGAAAAACGTTATCGAAAAACACCAATATTGTCGCGATAAAAGTTACTTAAAAAGTCTGATGATTTGTTAAGTCGTTGATTTTGGGTGATTTCGAAATTGGCACGGTTCTTGAGATAGAGAGTGCAGAATTTGTAGCGTCCCCCGATTAATTAAGGAGATCAGACAATGGGCGTGTTTTCGCGTTTGTCCGATATCGTAAATGCCAACATCAATTCGCTTCTGGATCGTGCCGAAGATCCTGAGAAAATGGTGCGTTTGATGATCCAGGAAATGGAAGACACCCTGGTTGAGGTGCGTTCCGCTGCCGTCAAGGCGATTGCCGACAAGAAGGAAGTCGAGCGCAAGCTCAAGAAACTTCATGACGGTCAGGTCGAATGGGACACCAAGGCAGAGTTTGCCGTTTCCAAGGGCCGTGATGATCTGGCCAAGGGCGCACTGATGGCGCGCCGTCGTCTGGCCGATCAGAGCCTTGTGCTTGAGCGGGAGCTGGAAGTGATTGAGGAAACCCTTGGCAAGTATGACGAGGACCTGAACAAGCTTCAGAACAAGCTGAACGAAGCCAAGGCAAAACAGCGTACGGTTGAAATCCGCATGCAGACAGCTGAAAAGCGTGTCAAAATGAAAGAAAAGCTGCATTCGGGTCAGATCGATGACGCGCTTCTGCGCTATGAGCAGATGGAGCGCCGCATCGATGAGCTTGAAGCCGATGCGGACTCCTGGGAGCTTGGCCGCGGCCAGAGCCTTGAAGAGCAGTTTGAAGACCTTGAGGCGGAGCTCGGGATCGAGGATGATCTCAAGGAACTGAAAGCGCGTGTGAAAAAAGACACGAAGAAAGACAAGTAAGTAACAGGCTTGCGTGTTTTGAGGCACAGGTCTGTTTGAAAGAACGAGATGTCGAATATGTGGGCGATTGCCGTACCCTTGATCGTTTTAATCGCCGTGGTTGGCCCGGTTTGGGTCGTGTTTCACTACATCACGGTCTGGAAGCGCATGAAGGCGGAGCAACGCACACAAAGCCCGGAACAGACCGCGCGCGAAAAGGAAATCGTCGCCGATCTGAAACAGCGGGCAAAGCGACTCGAAACCCGTGTCGAAACACTTGAACGCCTGTTAGATGCCGAGGTTGCCGAATGGAGGAACAGGATATGACGGCCCAGCAAGCTGCTGCCGGAAATGGTTTTCAGCGCGGTCACAAGAAGCGCGGACGC
>NZ_DBGS01000051.1:0-21510 GCF_002295455.1 Thalassospira sp. UBA848
CCTGGGCTGGGCGAAATCCCATTCGTTCCACACCGGTCAGTGCCCGGTAATGAAGTATCACCGCAACCTGATGCAGGCGATCCTGTTTGAAAAGATCGACATCGCCAAGGCGGTCAATGTTCAGATGATCAATCTGGATCAGGCCCCGAAAGGCTATGCCGACTTTGATGGCGGGGCTGCGAAGAAGTTCGTCATCGACCCGCATGGCAGTGTCGCTGCGTAAACCGGCAGTCGCCGACTGAAACAATCAACGCCCCGGTCATCATGGCCGGGGTGTTTTGCATTCTGGTAGGGCGGTACAAAACGCACGTCTGGAAACAAATGTGTCCGCAGGACGTTGAAGTGAACGTGCACAAGGCATGCGAAGACACATTTTTTCAGGGGTAACCCATGGGATCATGGATCGAGCAACACGCCACCCTGCTTCAGGTAGGCGTTAGCATCGCGACATTGATGATCTGGATTTTCTATGCGCAATTGCTGTTTCAAAGCTACCGCCGTGTGCGACGTCCGAAAATCGTCATCAACCAGATGCTGGGCAGTTCAGACAAGGCGCGCTTTCTGATCAGCAATATGAGTCAGGAAGCCATACATATCGACAAGGTGCTTGTCTGTGTCGGCGAAGGCCAGCACCAGATATGTGAACAGGTCACGGACGCCGACCCGGAACAGTTTGTCAAAGAACGGGACCCGAACCAGTCGCCGCTTTCTGCCAGACTGGAAGAGGTGACATTGCAGGGGCCGCTTGAACCGGGCGGCTGTATCGAACTTGGTGCGCTTCAAAATCTTCTTGGGCGCATTGAACGGCGTTCGCAGCTATCCCGTGACGCCGAAAATGATCAGCAAGACAGTCTGTCACGCAGCGACCAACAACGGATCGAAATCATGGTGATCGGTGTTTATAGCTCCGAAAAAGGGGTGATTGGTGCAAGTCGGGCCTTTGTGTGTGAGCAGGATGGCAACCTGCATCCCGAAGCGGTTCAGACAACCCAGCATGCCGGATTCTTCGAACGCCGCCGCATGGCGCGCCTGCACGCGCAATATGTCTGATCATCCCTAAACACAAATGGGCCCCGTAAAAGGGGCCCGATATATTGGTTTGATTGGAGGTACAGCAATCAGGCTGCCTTTTTGGCGTCCTCGGACTTGATGACCTTGTGGGTGTCTTCATTCATGCCAAGCTTCCAATAGCTTGAAATATAAAGATCATCCTTGCCAAGGCCGCGGTCCTCGCGGAAGTAGCTGCGCAACGCCCGCATGGATGTAAATTCGCACGCCGCCCAGACAGAAAGCCGACCGCCTTCATGCCATGGCAGGCGCTTGACCACATCGCTTAGAACCGTGTTCCGTTCACCCGGGCGCGGATTGATCACCCATTCAATCGTGATGTTGTCAGGCTTTTTCAAATCCTGCATGTCAGCCTCGGACCGGACCTCGATCACGGCATAGCCGCGCGCGTCATCGGGCAGGGTTTCCAGATTGACCGATACGGCGGGCAGGGCCGTCATATCACCAACAATCAGGAACCAGTCCGCTGTCGGATCAACAAGCTTTTTCGGGCCTGGGCCACCGATGGTGATCACATCACCCGGCTGGCAATTGACCGCCCAGTTCGAGGCGGGGCCACCATGATCATGGTCGTCATCGCCATCATCACCGGCACCATGCATGACGAAATCAATATCGATCTCGCGGCCATGATCGGTCATGCGGTCATGGCGTACGGTATAGGTCCGGCGTAACACGCGGCCCTTGTCGTCGCCTTCGATCGGAAACATCAGTTTGACATAGGCACTTTCCTGATCTTGCGGAAAGTCCTTCATGCCGTCACCGCCAAGGGTGACACGCAGCATGTTGGGGGTGACGTAGCCCTTTTTGATCACGGTAAGATCGCGTGGGGAAGGTTTGCTCATTTGTTCGCTCCTTGGTCCTCGGGGGTGTTACCCGCAAAGTCCAGTTTCTTGCATTTGTGGGTTTCCAGATTGTCAGACATCAGATTGGCGATCTCGACAAAATCATGGATCTGCTGTGGCGTAAGACCGCGCGTCATTTTGGATCTGACTTCTTTTTCAACAGCGCGGAAATCTTCCATTTTCGCACTGCCAGCGGCCGTCAAATGCAGGGTTTGGCTCCGTCGATCTTCGGGGTGCGGGCGGCGTTCAATCAGCCCGTCATTTTCAAGTTCTTTCAAAAGGCGCGTGATCCGGCCTTTGTCCTGACCGGATTTTTCGGCCATTTGCTGGGCGGTGATGCCGGGAATGCGGACAATCCATTTCATCACCCGCTTGTGCGAGATCGGCATCGGCATGTCGGCTGCCTGCATCGCATGCATCAAACGCCGTTTATAGGCATGTACAAGACGATGCAGGGTTTCACCCGGGACGTGGACCTGATCTTCGTCGGTCATGGCTTTTATTTCATCCTTATACGTTTGACGCGATCAGGCCGGTGCGAAGGGCATGGCGGCGGCCTTCGCAGATCAGCGCTGATAGCAGGGCCGATCCACTGGCCACCAACATGATGGTCTGCAAATCAAACATGCCGCTGGTCCCAATCAGAATGGCCGCAAGTGCCGCACCAATTGACTGACCGGTCAGACGCGCGGTGGACAGCAACCCGCTGGCACCACCCGAACGATCCCGCGGCGCACTGGTCAGCATCAGGCGGTTGTTGGGGGCCTGAAACAGCCCAAAGCCCGCACCGCACAGCGCAAGGGTGGCTACGATTGCGCCGTACCCGTCGGAACCTGCCGCCAGCGTTATGCCATACAGCCCGGCGGCAAACAGACCCATGCCAATGCCGGTCAGACGCACCGGGGAATAACTGTCGGCCAGTTTCCCGGCAAGCGGGGCGACAATGGCCGCTGCCAATGGCCATGGCGTCATCAATAAACCGGTCATGGTCGCGCTATAGCCCAACACATCGTGGAAATAGAACGGCATGGTGACGAACGCAATCATCATGGCGCAAAAACCTGCGACAGATGATGCGATTGAACAGGCAAAGACTGGCAACCGCAATAAATCAAGCGGCAGCATCGGGCGCGGGCGTGACAATTGACGGCGCACCAGAAAGACCCCGGCAATCAGGGATGTGGCAAATTGCGCCGCAATCAAAAGCGGGTCGCTTTCAATCCCGACATTGCCAAGGGCCGCAACCAGCCCGCCAAAGGTCAGAACGTTCAGGATCGCACTGATATAGTCAAACCGTGCACGACTTGGCGCATTAAAGGGCAGGCTAAAGAACCCGATGACAATGGCCAAAGCCGAGATCGGCAGATTGATCAAAAACAGCCAGTGCCAGCTTCCAACGGCCAGAATGGCGGATGCAATCGTTGGTCCGGCGGCGGCGGAAACGGAAACCGTCATGGCAATCCAGCCAATCGCCTGCCCAAGTTTGGCTTGCGGAAAGACGTGGCGCATGATGGCGGCATTGATGCTCATGATCGCAGCCGCCCCCAACCCTTGCAACACGCGCGCAGCGGTCAAAAGCTCGATCGTCGGGGCCATGGCACATAGGGCCGATGCCACGCCAAATAATGCAATACCGCACAGATTGACCTTGCGAAACCCGATCGCCTCGCCAAGGGCCGAGAGCGGCAGTAGTGCCACAACAATGGCAAGCTGATAGGCCGTTACCACCCAAATCGCGTGCGCGGGCGTTACCCCCTGGTCGTTGGCAATGGTCGGCAGGGCAACATTCACGATCGTCCCGTCCAGCACGGCCATCATGATGGTCAATAGAATGGCTGCCGTCGCAAACATGTTACGCGGGGCGGGCAGGCCATCGGGATAGATCCGGGGGGAAATACGTAAAACACGGGGCATGGGGCAGGGTGCTTTCATCGGTGGTGCGAAGGGGCCAAGTAACCAGCAGGTCATTGCGTCGGAAAAGCGTGGGGCGCTTGTCGGGTCCTAGCGCAAGGCCCTAAATGGTTGACTTAATCAACTACATGAAGGTGGTTGATATTGTCAACCATAAAGTTGCGAATTAGTCGCAAAAGAACGCATTTGCGTCAGCTAAGTGGTTTTACTTGCTAACCTTTCGGGTGATTGAATGTGCCCGCAATGTGGGTATGGTTAAGTCAAATATAAATAAAACTGTCCTTGGGGGAGCTGGCAACAGCTTATGGGGACGACGGAAATGCCCAGACAGGCATGGAAAACAAGTGCATGCGCCGTATCGCTGTGTGCGTTACTCGCCGCGTGTAGTGCACAGGAACAAGCGGACAAGCTTTATGCAGAGCGTACCGTCAGGTTCCACAAAATCTTCGTCGATGAATATGATGTCATTGGGGAACATCGCGTCTTTGACATTCTGCGCAAGACGGATACGGACCAGACACAGGCCTTGAACCTTGATCTGGGCGTCCTTGGGCGAAGGATTGCCGAGGGCGGCGATGGCAATGACCGTATTCAGGCGGGTTCGCAGGAAAAAGTCATCATCTTTGGCGGGCTTGGCGATGACGAATTGATCGGCAGCCGCGAAAGTGACCTTCTGGTCGGCGAGGACGGCAAGGATACGCTCCGTTCCGGGGCCGGGCAGGATTATCTGATTATTGACGAGTTCGATGACTTTGATGGCGGGCCCGATACTGATCGGGCGATTTATGCTGGGACCGCTGATCTTGATCTGAATATTTCGGACCATAACGTCGAAATATTCAATTCCGGTGCGGGCGACGACTTCATTCACACTGATCTTGAGCGCGAGGCCGCGATTGATGGTGGCCCGGGAACAGATCGCCTTTATGGCGGTTGGGGAAAGGACTGGTTGCTTGGCGGACGGGGCCGCGATTTCCTTGATGGCGGGTATGGTGATGATACCTATCTGTATCGGCGCGGTGACGGGCGTGACACCATTACTGATTTCTCGTTTAACCGCCGGACAGACAAGCTTTATGACGTTTATTCGGATGGCTCCCGCCGGAACCATCGCGAAAAGGTTGTGCGCATCAAAGAGCACGCCGGACGGGATCGCATCCTGTTTGGCAAGGGTGTCGCGCCGCGCGATGTGATCATCCGGTTTGACGGCCCTGATTTGTTGGTTGGACTCAGGGATGCGAAACATCCCGGCGCTGAAATTTCCGAACTTTCCGATCAAATCAGATTGTCAAACTGGACTGACAATTGTGATCAGATCGAGTTCTTTGAATTCCAGTCCGGTGCGACCGTTGATCTTGTCCGTCTGGTTGAGGTTTATGACATCACAGGGCGCGACGATGTGTTTGATTTCGGCAAGATGACGTCGTTTGACGCCTATGGCTATGACAAGACATCTGAATTGCCGGCCTGCGACCCGCGTGAAGAAACAATCAGCATTCGCGAAGTCGACCCGCCATCTGATTGAAAGGCGCGTTGATCAGAGCCTATTTCACCCGGTACACATCATAGAAAATGTGTTTCTTGTCGGCGAAATCTTCGTGATTGGGCAGGTAGGGCATGGGATCTGAATGGGAAATCAGTTCCCACTTCCGGGCCTTGGTGGTGGCCTGAATAGCCTTGGTGAAGGCGTCGTCATAAAGATCAGTGCGCTGCGTAAAGCACACAATCCCGCCGCGCTTCACAACCCGGCAAAATTCCGAAAACAGCTGTTTGATTTCGCGGACATAGGTGAGCGTTCCAATGCACTGAACGGCGGCAAAGCCGTTGTCGCCAAAGGCCAGTGTCTGGTTCATGTCGCGCTTTTTAAGGTGGCGATAAACGCCCTTGGCCTCCGCCGCCTGCAGGGATTCCAGCGAAAGATCAATGCCTGTGATATCGCGGTATCCGGCCTTGGAAAGCTCCAACCCCGTCAACCCGGTGCCGCATCCGGCATCCAGAACGGGGGCGTCAAACGGCACCCCGTGCTCAACCATGATGGCCGCCGCCCGCTTGGGCGCGTCATAACCCATCTTGGGCAAATCCGCATCATAGCTTTCGGCCCACTTGTCATAATAGGCCGCCAACGTCTGGGCGTCGGCATTTGTCATGCTGGTCAGATCGGTTGCGTTATCGGAATATGCTACGCTTTTGGTCTTGCCATTACTGGCCCCCATTACGGCTCACCTCACTGTTTTTGCATTTGGATTTTTAGTTTTGCAGGTGGATATTAAGGCACAGGCGCCACATGAATGCAAATTACGCCTGACGTTAGGCGTCGTGTCATGCGATGGCGTTGTTGCGTCAGCCGTTTCAGTTTACAATGTGCCGTGTACTTCAAAGGAATTTACCCATGGTGACCAATCAGCAGATTGCGGATCGCAAACGCAATGTAGCAAGCGCGATTGCCAGCCGGCATCTTGAAGGCATCGCGCCGGATCGTGAGCCAATGGCAGATTTGGAACGCTTTGCCCAAGGCGGGCTGGAGATTTCCGGCGTCTTGACACGCCTGCATCACAGGACGAAACGTGTCGAAGTACAGTCCTGACGATCATTATATTGATCCCGGTCCCGATATACTCAGAAACAGGCTTGGCCTGACCAAACAGGTAGTGGGCGAAAAATAAATCTGTCCCCTTTTTCTTAAGAGATAGGTAGGCATGATTGCTGTGCTTTATGAGGGCGTTGATGTTGTGGATTGCATTAAGGTAATATGATGTCTTTGTTTGGTAAATACTGGTCGTGTTTTCTTTATATTTTTTCTTTTTCTTATGTTATTTTTTTATGTTTTGCGTTTAATATGTGCAATTTTAAAATTGATTTCAGGGACTTTATTATAGTGTTTGTATCTGTTTTTTCTTCTAGATTTAAAATTTCAGAAAAAAGTGTTTTTTATCATTTTATTTTAAATAAAACCCACACATTTCGGGTGGTTTATTGGAAAAATATCCCATTATTCATTGTTGCTTTTGGGGTTTGCTCAATCATTTTGGGGAGTGACCATTGGGCAGGTATTGCATTTTTCTCTGGATTTTGCGTGGGTCTGAAATTGATTGTTCTCTTAGTATCCAACGGTGTGATCCAGTTTAGAGATTATTTCCGCCTTTAGAAGGTTACGTGGATTGTTGGGTTTTACGGTTTACGCGTGATCGTAACTCTTGCGTGAGAAAGCAAGAAAAAGGGGGTATTCATGTTGCTTGCATTTTAGCCAGTAATTTCGACCTTGTTTTTTGGAATCTCTTCTAAGAAATGGCTCTTTCCTGCGAAATTGATACCAGTAAGCACAAGAAGGTCAGGCGTTAAAAATTTATTGAACTTACCTGCTGATAAGTGCTTTTTGGGAAATCTAAACTCCACACTTTACCCCCGTCATTCCAAGTTTTCTGTTGTCATGAGAACTGCGTGAGCTTTTGATAAGCAACTAAATTATACAGTTTCTCGTATTACGAGTTTCAAGACTTTACTTATGCTTGCCTAACAAAGCTAAACACCCACTCAACAAATACCCACCCGTCGGGGCTTCCCAATCGACCATTTCGCCGAGGCAGTAGGTGCCGGGGCGGTTGATGAGTTGGAAATTGTCATCCAGTTCTTCCCATGCGACACCGCCTGCGGTGCTGATGGCCTCGTCCAGTGGACGGGGCTTTTTGATTTGAAGTTTCAGGTTTTTGAGGGCGGTGGCGAGGGCGGTTGGGTCGTTTAGCGTTTCTCGCGGGGTGACTTCGAAAATCAGTGCGGTTTTGGTGGCATCAAGGCCGAGTGTTTTGCGCAAATGATTGCCCAGCGAGTTTTTGCCGCGTGGTTTCGACAGGCGCTTGGTGACGTCATCAAGGTTGCGGTCAGGGCAGAGGTCAAGTGTCAGGGTAACAACCCCGGTTTCAAGCCATTGATCGCGGAGCGTTGCCGAGATGGCATAGACCGCACTGCCTTCGATCCCGGTTTTGGAAATGACGAACTCGCCACGCACGGTTTGGTCGCCACAGGTGAGTGTCACGGCCTTGACCGGGGAGCCTGCGCATTTGTCGATCAAATGATCGGTCCAGTCGAGTTCAAAGCCGCAATTGGCCGGTTTGAACGGGTTGCACTTGATCCCGGCATTACGCAGGATTTCCATCCATTTGCCGTCTGAGCCCAATCGTTTCCAACTGCCGCCGCCAAGGGCCAGAATGGTGATGTCGGCGGTGGCGGTAACTTCGCCATCGGGCGTTCTGAAAACAGCCTGATCGGCGTCGTTCCAGCCGGTCCAGTAATGGCGATAATGGATGGTGCAGCCCAGATCATCAAGTCGGCGGAGCCAAGCACGCAAAAGGGGGCTTGCCTTCATTGCAGTGGGGAACACCCGGCCTGACGAGCCGACAAAGGTTTCAATACCCAGTCCCGCACACCATTCGCGGATTTGATCCGGGCCGAATTTGCGCAAATGCGGTTCAAGCCGTGCGCGTGATGTGCCATAGCGGGTCAGGAAGGTTTCAAGGTCTTCGCTGTGCGTGATGTTAAGCCCCGATTTCCCGGCCATGAGCAACTTGCGCCCGGCACTTGGCATGCCCTCAAAAATCGTTACCGCATATCCATCACCCGCCAGCCGTTCGGCCGCCATCAGGCCTGCCGGACCGGCCCCGATGACCATCGCGGTTTTGCCATTCGGTGCGGGTTTTGAAACGGGCGTTTTGGTGGGCATGGTGGGCCTTGTAAATTTGGGGCGATTGAGGGCAACAACGCGGTTTTAGCGACTTTGGCAGTGCATGGCAATTTGTGCAAAGGGGCGCGCGGTGAATAGGCATCACGGCCCATACGTTCCACCATCAGGCGAAAGATCATTTCGTGCTGTTTGCCTGTCCGGGGCAAAAGCCGCCAATTTGCATTCAATATACGCTAAACATTGGCAATTCGCTGACAATTCGGCTACCAGATTGAAGAACAGATAATTGATTCAAAAAGAAGACCCTGAGGAGGAAACATGCGTTCTTATGATCTGGTGAGCGGAGCCAAAAAGGCTGCGCGCCGTTCGGTACTGGCGGTCGCGGTTGGTGCGGCTGTTCTTGGTGCCGGCGTTGCCCATGCGGCAGAGAAAATCAACATTGCCGCCCTGACATTCGTGTCAAGCTCGCCGCTGTTCATTGCCAAGGAAAAGGGATATTTCGAGGCCGAAGGGCTTGATGCGGATATTACCTTTTTCCGTTCGGCACAGCCGGTTGCGGTGGCAATTGCCGCCGGGGATGCCGACTTTGGCGTGACGGCCTTTACGGGCGGTTTCTTTAACCTTGCGGGCAAGGGTGCGCTTAAGGTGATCGGGGCGCAGCTTCATGAAGATGTTGACTATGACGGTTCGGCAATTCTTGCATCGAACAAGGCCTATGATGCCGGTTTGACGTCGGTGGACAAGCTTGGCGGGCACAGCTTTGCGTTGTCGCAGGTTGGCTCATCTTTCCACTACATGATCGGCAATGTTGCCGAGAAGGCCGGTGTTGATATTGAAAGCATGGAGCTTAAGCCGCTTCAGTCGGTGCCCAACATGATCGGTGCGCTCAAAAGCGGACAGGTTGACAGCATGATCATTGTCCCGCACATCGCCAAGCCGCTGCACAACGCGGGTGCTGCGCATATCATCGGCTGGGTCAAGGATTACGTGCCTTATCAGGTTGGTGGCCTGTTTACCTCGGCCGCGAATGTCGAAGAACGCCGCGGTGTGGTCGAAAAATTCGTGCGCGCCTATCAGAAGGGCGTGGCCGATTACCGTGCGGCCCTGCTGGCGACCGATGGGGACGGCAATCTTGTGAAGTCCGATACCACCGACGAGATTCTCGAGATCGTGCACAAATATGTCTACAGCGATCAGCCCGCCGAGAAGGCCTATCCGAAAATTCGCAATGGCGCGATGTTCATTACCGAGGAAGGCAAGCTTGATGTCGAAGACGTCAAGGCGCAGGTGAAATGGTATCAGGAACGCGGTTATGTTTCTGACAGCGCCAACCCGGATGACTTCATCGATACCAGCTTCATTGCGCCGCTGGGCCAATAAGCTGTTGTGATTTCCGACCGGGCCGAACGCGTGCTTTTCGGCCCGGTTTGCTTTTTTGTTGATTAGTAAAGAGAGCGCCATGCGCCTTCATATCAAAAATGTCAGTCACCGATATGATCAGCTCGAGGTATTGCGCGACATTGATTTTAGCATTGAACCGGGCGAGGTCGTGGCTCTGATCGGCCCGTCGGGATGTGGCAAATCGACATTGCTGTCGATCATTGGCGGCCTGCTTGCGCCAACTGACGGCGAAGTACTGATGTGTGATCAGGCCACGCCGGATGGGTGTCTGAATCCGTTGACCTATGTGTTTCAGGATTTTGCGCTTTTGCCCTGGCGCACGGTGGCAGGCAATATCAGCCTTGTGCTCGAAGACCATCCGCTGTCCAAGGCCGAGCGCGAGGAACGTATTGCCGAGGTGCTGGCGCAAACCAATCTGTCGGATTTTGCCAATGCCTATCCCAAGCAGCTTTCAGGCGGCATGAAACAGCGTGTCGGCATTGCGCGTGCGCTTGCGGTACGTCCGGCTGTGCTTTTGATGGACGAACCGTTATCGGCCCTTGATGCCCAGACACGTATTTTGCTTCTGGAGGAATTTGCCGATCTGTTTGCCCGCACCGGTATGACGGCGGTTTATGTGACCCATAACCTCAATGAAGCGGTGCGACTGGCCCATAAGGTCGTGGCGTTGCGCCGTCGTCCAGGCACGATCAAGGAAGTCCATACGATTGATGTGCCGATCAAGGTCCGTCAGGAAGGCATGCCCGAACTGATCGCCCATGAGCAGGCCCTTTGGGACCTGATCCGTGACGAGGCGATTGCCGCAGACAAGGAGCTTGAAAATGTCGCGTGATATTGATCAGGCCACCACGGGATCAAGCGCAACACCCAGTTCAGCAACCAAAGTCCGTTTTCGTGCTACCGGCTTTAACCCCAAGGCCAACCCGGTTGCCGCATGGGGCAGCTTCATCGCCGTGATCGCGCTTTGGCAACTTGGATCGAGTAGCGGTATAATTTCCGAACTCGCGATGCCAAGCCCGGTCGCGGTTACCAAGGCGCTTTGGCAATTGATTGTATCGGGCGATCTGTGGCGGCATCTTGGCGCGTCGCTTCAGCGGCTTGTGGGCGGCTGGATCATGGGGACTGTGGCCGGATTGGTCGTGGGTTTTCTGGTCGGCATGTTTACATGGGCGCGCTCGCCCGGTGTGGCCTTGGTATCGGCCCTGTTTCCGATCCCGAAAATCGCGTTGTTGCCGCTTTTCATCATCTGGTTTGGTATCGGGGAACCTTCCAAATTTGCTACCATTGCCTTTGGCGTGTTTTTCCCGACCGTGATCAACACATTTGGCGGGGTGGATAATGTGCAGCGCAATCTGATCCGCATGGGTCAAAGCTTTGACATGCCGATGGTATCGATCATTCGCAAAATCATCCTGCCCGGTGCGCTTCCGACCATCCTGTCGGGTTTTCGCATTTCGTCGTCTATTGCGATCATCTTGCTGATTGCTGCTGAAATGATCGGTGCGCAATATGGCATCGGGGCTTTGATTTTGGCAGCCGGGAACCTGTATCAGACCGATCAGTTGATTGCCGGTGTGGTGGTGTTGTCACTGATGGGGCTGTGTGTTTCGTGGCTGCTTGGGCGACTTGATCGCTGGCTTCTGGCGTGGCGCTAAGGATGGAATTAAAATGACTGGTTACTGGGATGTTCCCACACCCGACGAACTGCCACGCATCGTTGCGATGATGGAAGATGTGCAGTTTTACGATGCAATTGCCCGCGTGCCCGATGAACAGTTGAATGCGGCACTGGCCGGGGCAAGGGACACGGCACTTTGGGTGTTTCGCGTTGATCATCAGGCGGTTGCCTATGTCTATATGACCGAGATGGCGACACGCCTGCCCAAGGTGGATGAGTTTGGTGTCTTTGAGCGCGGAAAGGGCTTTGGCAAGGCAGCGTTATCAAGCCTTGCTGCCAAAATTGCCGAAACGCCCGGCTATGAAAAGCTGTGGCTGAATGTTGTCGATGGCAATGACAACGCGCTTAACCTGTATCGCAAGGTCGGGTTTGGCGAGGAAAAGTTCATTGCCAAGGGCTGGAAAACGCGGTCTGGCCGGGTGGTGGATCAGGTGCGCATGTGGCTGACGCTTGATACGGTGCGGGGCTCGGCACCCTAACGCTGATCAGTTCGGAAACGGGCCGGGGATACCCCGGCCTTTTTGGTGAAGAAGCGCGAAAAATATCCGGCATCGCGAAAGCCCAGTTCATCGGCGATCTGTTGAACGGCGATGTCGGTATAGATCAGGGTCCGCTTGGCTTCCAGCATCAGGCGGTTTTGCACCACCTCGCTTGCGGTCATGCCATAAATGTCCTTGGCTATGCGGTTAAGCTGCGTCGTGGTGACGCCAATTTCGCGGGCATAGAATTCAAGCGATTTGTGCTGCTTATAGAACGTTTCGACCAGCGTCTGAAACTTGCGGAATTTCTCGGTCTTTTGCTCCTGGCGCGACAGGCGTGCGGACTGATCCTGCGGCACGGTGCGCCCGATGCCAAGCAACAGCAAACCCAGAATATGACGAAGGGCAAACAGACGCCCGGTATTGTGGCTGTAATATTCCGTGACCAATTGCGAAATCAAAAAGTCGGCCGGGCTGTTGGCGTCCCCGGACGAAGACCGTGTATCAACGCAGATCGCCTGATCCAGACGGGCGAGAAGTTTTGGCGCGGGGCTGAGAATTTCCTGCAGGTGATAGTCGGTCAGTGAAATCACCCAGCCATCAATATCATCACTGAATTTAAAGCCATGCACGGTACCGGGCGGCACTGTAATCAACTGGCCTGCCTGCATGGTCAGATGTTGGTCATCAAAGCTGATTTCCGCCTGTCCACGGGTTATGTAAAGCAGCTGAAACAGGTTGGTATGGCGGTGTGGCTTGATGTGCAGATCATGCAGGCGCGACCGTTCGGGAATGCTTTCAAGGTGGAAGAATTCCGGCTCCGTGACCGGTTGCGGGTCGGATGCGCCGTTGGTGTTGTCCAGATCATAGCCATTGCGCGCGGCGGGGCTCGTTGCCGCATCGCGTTCGCCATAAAGCTTATAGATCGGGATCTTGTTGCGCATCGGTGTTTTGTTCTGCGGTGGATTTAAGGAATTTCGTTGGGGCAGTTTAGACTGTTTTCCGGCCAACAAAAAGAAAAGCCCGCCACAAGAAGGGGCGGGCTTTTGCAAGACATTTGATCGTCGCTAATTGCCAAGGATTGTTGGCACAAACAACGTTAATATCGGCGCAAAGATCAGTAACAGAATACGGACGATCTCGGCGCTAAAGAATGGCATCACACCGCGGAAGGTCTGGCTCATCGGCACACCCTTGGCGAGTGCATTGATGATAAACACATTCAATCCCACCGGTGGTGTAATCAGCCCCAGTTCCACGACAATGAGCGCCAGGATACCAAACCAGATTTTAAGATCCTCGGTCCCCATGCCATAGGCCGCGGTGGCCGCCGTCGCCCAGTCGCCGCCATTGATGTCAACAAGGGCCGGCCAGAAGAACGGGATCACCACCACGATCATCGACAGGCTTTCCATGAAGCACCCCAGCAGGATCAGGGCAAGCAGCATCAACACCATAACAAGCCACGGATCAAAGCCACTGGTGGCGGCAGCTTCGGCCATATAGGCCGGAAGGTTGGCACGGCTAAAGAAGCCCTTGAGGATTTCCGCACCCAGAAGGATGAAGAAGATCATCGAGGATGTAATCGCCGTATCCTTAAGCGACTGACGCAACCCTTTCCAGGTCAGCCCGCCTTTGCCGCGAATGCGCATATAGGCGCCGTAAACCAGAATGGCGAACACGCCCACGCCGGCCGCCGGTGTCGGCGTAAACAGACCCGCACCAAGACCGAGAATGATCGATCCAAAGATCACCATCACCGGGATCAGGCGCAGAAGGGCTTCCTTGCGCTCTGCGGCTGGCATCGGTTCGGGTTTCGGGGCCAGTGACGGGTTCAGGCGCACCTGAATGGCAATCACCGCCATAAAGAACAGAACCGCAATCAGACCCGGAATGATGGCCGCCTGAAACATCTGAATAATAGATGCCTCTACCGTCACGGCATAAATCACAAGCGCGACCGATGGCGGGATCAGAATGCCAAGCGTCCCGCCCGCAGCCAACGTTCCGGTTGCCAGACGTGGCGAATATTTCAGACGGTCAAGTTCGGGCAGGGCAACCTTGCCCATGGTTGATGCAGTGGCAAGGGATGATCCACACACCGCACCAAAACCGGCGCACGCCCCGATGGCCGCCATGGCAACACCGCCACGGAAGCGCCCCAGCAAGGCATTGACACCCTGAAACAGATCGCGTGACAGGTTGGCCTGACTTGCAAGATAGCCCATCAGAACAAACAGCGGCACGACCGAAAGTTCATAGTTTGAGACAATCCCGTAAAGCAGGGATTTGAACTGTTGCAGATAGGGGTCAAAGCGCAGGAACGGGAAAAACAGGCTGAGCACATAGTTGCCGCCAATGCCGACACCGACCATGGCAAGGCCAACCGGAACCCGCAGCGCAAGAATAACAAAGAGAAGGGCAAGGCCACCAAGGCCGATCAATTCACGTTCAGACATCGGCCTCTCTCTCGAAAATCTGGTTTCCGGCAATTGCGGCCCACAGGAACATCGCAATGATGCCCGGCACATAGAACGGCCAGATCGGCCAGCCCAAAATTGCCGAAAGGGTATTGTCGCTGCGCACTTCGATCAGGCCATGGACCATCATGTAACCAAGGAACAGTGCGAGCGCGGTCATCAGAATGGCAGACAGGGTATCTACGACGCGCGCGAACCAGTCGGGAAACATCTTGATGAATACGTCAACCGCGACATGCCCGCGATGTGCCTGACAATAAGGGAAAAACATCAACGCCGCCGAACTGACGATCATGCTGACAAAGTCCTCATAGCCGATGATGGCCGGGACGTTGGCATCAAATAGCCGGGCGATCTTGTCGAGGCCAAAGGCCGTCACATTGATGATTGTGACAATCGAGATCAGCAGGGCAAGCATGCCACCGGCAACGGCAAGCCACGAAGCGGCCTTGTAAAGCACGTTTTTCATATCTCTAACATTCTTGCGGGAAAACAGGGTCACATATCAGCATGATACGTGACCCCACAAGATTTACCAGCAACGTCGCAATGTTACTTGGTGTGGGCCTGAACGGCTGCCTTTGCATCTTCGACAAGTTTCGCGCCATCAATGCCGTTTGACGTGGATTCTTCAATCCAGCGATCAATAACGGATGCGGCCGCATCATCGAAGGTTGCCTTTTCAGCAGCGGTCAGCTGAACGACCTGGCCCTTGCCTTCGTTGACCATACGCTTGCCGACTTCTTCAACGCCGTTAAAGACGTCGCCGATCTGGGCAGCAAAATCACGGCCAGAGTTACGGTCGATGATTTCCTTGAGATCGTCTGGCAGGCTCTCGTAACGGTCCTTGTTCATGGCGAACAGGAAGGTCGAGGTGCCAAAGCGCGAATTAACGCCTTCGCCTTCAACGGAATAGGAAATCATTTCAGCCAGTTTCAGCGGCGGTACAACTTCGAACGGTACCAGACCACCATCAACCACGCCCAGCGACATTGCCTGCGGCAGGGCCGGAACCGGCATGCCAACGGGCTCAGCGCCCCAGGCTTCGATTACCCAGGAACCGGTACGGGTAGGGGTACGCAGTTTCAGACCTTTGACGTCATCAACGGTGCGGACTTCCTTTTCCGTCAGGTGTATGGCCTGGCCGGCATGCACATGAACCGCAAGCGGATGAATGTCGGTAAGGTCTTCGGCGTACTGGTCTTTCAGGTCCCACATGGCAAGGTTGGTTGCGCGTGCGTCGCCCAGATGAACACCCGGAAGCTCAAAGACTTCAAGGCGCGGGAAGACACCCGGGGTATAACCCGGCAGGGTCCAGACGATATCGGCCACGCCATCACGGACCTGACGATACAGTTCCGGCGGGTTGCCGCCCAGTGACATGGACGGGAAGATTTCAAACTTGATGCGGCCGTTTGATTCTTCTTCGATTTTCTGTGCCCACGGTTCGATCATCTTCGACTGGGCCGGTGCTTTCGGACCCAGGAAATGGTGGACGGTCAGGGTAACTTCCTGTGCGTGTGCGCCAAACGACACCATGGTCGCGACAGCAGCACCGGCAAGCAATTTGGTGATCTGTTTCATTCTCTTCCTCCTTTGAACGTCTTGTCGCGTCCATTGCGCTGACAAACGTTTCAGCCACGATGCGCATCTAGCGTGCGAAGTTTTCCAAGAGTTCTTTTTCTTGTTATTGATTTTGTTGTTTTTATTGATCGCATGATCTGCGTCTGGTGCACGTCAGTCATGCCGAATTGCCTGCAATCTAATCTGTGCGCGATGGTTATGTATAATGATATGTAAGCACATATCCATAACCAAATGATTATGCTTTTGACCCGGCCTGAGAGCTATGATGACGCGCTGCTTCTTCGCGTACGACATTAATCAGCATTTCGACCGGCGGCGAAACCGGCGAGTCAATTCGGGTCGTCAGGCCAACGGGACCAAAGGTGTCGCTGGTGTCAATCGGCAGTTCGACAAGGTGACCTTCGGCAATATCGGATGCAACAGCCCCGTTCGAGATGATCCAGATCGCATCGGTTTCACGGGTAAAGGCACGTCCGAAAGATGTCGAAACGGTTTCGATACGGTCGGGCAGGGCACCAATACCATGTGCAATCAGCATCTTGTCCACAGTGGGGTGAATAATCGCCTGTTTGGGCGGCACCAGTACGGTGAATTCGCGGATGCGCGTAATGTCCGGGTTCTTGTCCGCCATAAGGGGATGGCCCGGCCGTGCGACCAGTGAAATATGTTCCGAATATAAATGTATAAACGACAGGCCCGACATCTGATCGGGTTCGGCCAGTCGTCCAACGACCAGATCAAGTTCGCCCACACGCAACTGCCCCATCAACATCACGTTCGGTCCTGCCACAACCTTGACCGTGGTATCGGGGCTAAGTGTCTTGAAGTGGCGAATGGCGTTGGGCATGACACTTGCGGCAACCGTGGGTAGAACGCCCAGATTGATTGAAAGCCCGCCCTGCATACGCACCTGACTGATGCTGTCCACGCCTTGTCGCAGGGCCGTGACGCTGGCCCCGGCATAGCGCAAAAAGACCTTGCCGAAATCGGTCAGGGTAACGCCGCGTTTTGATCGATCAAACAATCGCGCGTCCAGATGTTCTTCAAGTTCACGGATTGTTTTGGAAACGGCGGGCTGCGTGATGGACAGCGTATCAGCCGCCTTCACGACACTGCGTTGGCGCGCGACCTCCAGAAAGCAGGTCAAATGGCGGAATTTAATACGTTGATCTAGCATGCGGCCCTACATATCAGCAGTTTAGAATGCGCTTATGGGTGACTTATACATAATTATATAGTTATGCAAATTACGCAATTCCTCATTTTACATAACCAAAACCATCTGCGAATGTCGGGTTAAACAAGCAGGGTGGAAATGATAATGAGTCTGCAAGTCGCCCCGGTTAACGGGACACATATTCATTATAGCCAGTCGGGCCCGGAAAACGGCCCTGTGCTGGTCTTTGCAAATTCTTTGGGGACGGATCTTCGCATTTGGGATGATGTCGTTGCTGCATTGTCCGGGACGTTCAATATCGTCACTTATGACAAGCGTGGCCATGGTCTTTCAGGGATTGGTGATGCGCCCTATGACGTTTCGCTGCATGCCAATGACCTGATCGGGTTGCTGGATTTTCTTGGCCTTGATCAGGTGATCATTTGCGGCCTGTCGGTCGGGGGACTGATTGCCCAGAAAGTCACCGAACTTGTGCCCGGCCGTGTGCGTGGCCTGATCCTGTGCGATACGGCGTCCAAGCTTGGCGATTATGACAGCTGGAACACCCGGATCGAGGCCATCAAGGCTGACGGGATTGCGTCCATGGGCGATGCGATCATGGAACGCTGGCTATCGCCGACTTTCCGCACGGAACGTGTTCTGGAAACCGCGATGTATCGCGACATGCTGGTGCGCACCACGGTCGAAGGTTACGTCGGCACCTGCATTGCACTGCGCGATGGTGACCTGCGCGAGGCAGCGGCGAAAATTGCTGTGCCGACCTTGTGTATCTGTGGATCGGAAGATCTGGCGACGCCGCCCGATGTCGTGCGCGCCATGGCAGCCGCGATCCCCGGTGCCGAATTCGAATTGATTGACGGGGTCGGGCATCTGCCATGCATCGAAACCCCGGAATTGCTGACCCGGTTGATCGACCGATTTACCAAGGAGAAGAATCTTGTCTGAGAGCCGGTATGACGTTGGCATGAAAACCCGCCGTTCCGTTCTGGGCGATGCACATGTGGATCGCGCCTCCAAGAACATCACGGAAATCGACGAGGGTTTTCAGCGCTATATCACCGAGAATGTCTGGAACGGTGTCTGGACGAGTGATGCGTTCACCAAGCGTGAACGTTCCATCGTGACCATCGCGCTGCTTGCGGGGCTGGGCCACGAAGAAGAACTCGCTATGCATATCCGGGCGACCCTGAATACCGGGGCAACACGCGATGATATCCGTGAAACCCTGATGCATGTTGCGGTTTATGCCGGCGTTCCCGCCGCCAACACGGCCTTTCGCATTGCCAAGCAAACCTATGCCGAGATCGACGCGGCATCCAAGGGAGAGTAAGCCAAATGTCCACCTTCAAACCGCGTGATTGGGGATCGCATGCCCCCTATATCGCACCGGGTTACAAATCGACCCTGTTGCGTGGTCCGACCCAGACACCGCTTGCCATCAAGTCGGGGCTGACAGAGGGCACTGGTCCGCGCTTTGCGCCTGCTTCTGTGCGTGAGCTTGATTTCGATCTGACCAAAAACGGCGTTATAAATGGCGAGCCGCTTGGCGAACGCATTGTCGTGCATGGTCGGGTGATGGATACCGATGGTCGCCCGCAGCCCAACACGCTTGTTGAAATCTGGCAGGCGAATGCGGCCGGTCGCTATGTCCACAAGGTCGATCAGCATGATGCGCCGCTGGACCCGAACTTCCGCGGGTCAGGTCGTTGCTTTACAGACGATCAGGGCAATTACAAATTCTATACCATCAAGCCGGGTGCCTATCCGTGGGGCAACCACTTCAATGCCTGGCGTCCGAACCATATCCATATCTCGCTGTTTGGTCCGGGCTTTGCCACCCGTCTTGTCACCCAGATGTATTTCCCGGGTGATCCGCTGCTTGATCTTGATCCGATTTTCCTTGGCACCGAGGACGCGCAAGCCCGTGAACGCCTGATTGCCAAATTCTCGATCGACAAGACCGAGGAAGGCTTCGCACTGGGTTACCAGTTCGACATTGTCCTGCGTGGACGCAACGGCACCCCGATGGAGAATTAAGTCATGGCTTATGGTGAAACCCCCTCACAGACGGTTGGCCCGTATTTCGCCTATGGCTTGACCGCAGGCCAGTACGCATACGACTTCACCGACATCGCCGATCCGACCGTTGCCGGCCCGGATGCGGCCGGTGAGCATATCCGTATTACCGGTAACGTCTTTGATGGCGACGGCAACCCGGTCAACGATGCCATGATCGAAATCTGGCAGGCCGATGCCAATGGTAACTACAACGAAAACCCGATTGATGTGTCCGAGACCGGTTTCCGGGGGCTCGGCCGTTGCGGCACGGGCACGGATGCCAAGCTGCGCTTCTGGTTTGATACGGTAAAGCCCGGTGTTGTCAAAGATGCCGAGGCGCCGTTTGTCAACGTCATCGTGTTCATGCGCGGCATGCTGGTTCATGCCTTTACCCGTTTCTATTTCGACGATGAAGCTGAACGGAATGCAAAAGACCCTGTCTTGCAGTCAGTACCGGCGGACCGTCGCGACACCCTGATTGCCAAGCGTGTCGATACCTCGACGGGGATTGAATACCGGATCGATATTCACATGCAGGGGGACGCGGAAACTGTGTTCTTCGACGTGTAAGTCGATCTGGCCCGATGGCTGCGTCCGCTGCTTTGGGGAAAGCCAGCGGTCGCCGCCATCGACCTGAATTTCCTTTGGGGTGAATACCCCGCATCTGTAATGTTCTCGATTGATACCACAGGAGTTTTGCCGTGGTTGCACGTTTCATGTCGCTTAAAGAGGCGGTCGCATCCTGCGTCAAGGATGGCGACACCATTTCGATGGAAGGCTTCACCCATCTGATCCCGCATGCTGCCGGACACGAAATCATTCGTCAGGGCATCAAGGATCTGACCCTGATCCGCATGACCCCCGACATGATCTATGATCAGCTGATCGGTGCGGGTTGTGCCAAAAAACTGATTTTTTCATGGGGTGGTAACCCCGGTGTCGGCTCGTTGCACCGTCTGCGCGACGCCTATGAAAAGAGCTGGCCGACCAAGCTTGAGATCGAAGAACACAGTCACGCCGCCATGGCCAACGCCTATGACGCCGGTGCGGCTGGCCTGCCTTGTGCGGTGTTCAAGGGCTATCGCGGGGCGGAACTGCCGCGCGTGAACCCGAACATCAAGTTCATTGAATGCCCGTTCACCGGTGAAAGCCTGGCAGCTGTTCCGGCAATCCGCCCGGACGTCACCGTGGTGCATGCCCAGAAAGCCAATAAAAAGGGCGACATCCTGTTTGAAGGTATTGTCGGTGTTCAGAAAGAAGCCGTTCTGGCCGCAAAAAAATCCATCATCACGGTTGAAGAGATCGTAGATGATTTCGGCGATATCTCACCCAATGCCGTCATGCTGCCGAACTGGGCGGTGACTGCGATTGTTGAAGTTCCGGGCGGGGCGCATCCGTCCTATGCCCAAGGGTACTACAAGCGCGACAACGCATTTTATAAGGCTTGGGATCCGATTGCGCGTGATCGCGAAGCGTTCCAGGCCTGGCTTGAAGAGCATGTCATTAATGGCGGTCCCGAAGATTTCGCGGCCAAGCGTGAAGCAAACAAAGGCTAAGCGGAGGAAAAATCATGGTTGAATATACCCCGACTGAAATGATGACGGTGTCCGCTGCACGCGCGCTTAAAAACGACGATGTGTGCTTTGTTGGTATCGGGATGCCGTCGGCTGCGTGCAACCTTGCGCGCCTGACCCACGCGCCGGACATTACCCTTATTTATGAAAGCGGCACGATTGGCACCAAACCGGACGTCCTCCCGCTGTCGATCGGTGATGGCGAGCTGTGCGAAACCGCTGTCAACACGGTCGCCGTGCCGGAAATGTTCCGCTACTGGCTTCAGGGCGGCAAGATTTCGGTTGGCTTCCTTGGTGCGGCCCAGCTTGATAAGTATGGCAACATCAACACCACCGTGATCGGTGATTACGACAACCCCAAAGTCCGTCTGCCGGGCGGCGGTGGTGCACCGGAAATCGCGACCAGTTGTGGTGAAGTCTTTTTGGTCATGAAGCAAAGCAAACGTGGCTTTGTTGAAAAAATCGATTTCGTAACTTCCCTTGGTCATGGCAAGGGCGGTGATGATCGCGCATCTTATGGTGTTGATACCAAAGGCCCGTCGCGCCTGATCACGGATCTTTGCATCATGGAACCGCA
>NZ_DBGS01000051.1:21894-24263 GCF_002295455.1 Thalassospira sp. UBA848
GAAGAAATCATCGAAAATACCGGTTGGGATGTTGAGTTCGCAGACGAAGTCGCCGAAACTGCGATCCCGTCCGAGAAAGAATTGCAGGTTCTGCGTGAACTGCATGCTCGTACCGCCAAGGCCCATGGGGACCAGCAGTAAGAGCAATAAAAAGGATCTTAGAAATGGCTGACGCATATATTTGCGATTACATCCGTACCCCGATTGGCCGCTTTGGCGGCAGCCTGTCGCAGGTGCGCGCCGATGATCTTGGCGCCGTGCCGCTTAAGGCGCTGATCGACCGTAACCCGGATCTGGATTTTGCGGCGGTTGACGACATCGTCTTTGGCTGTGCCAACCAGGCTGGTGAAGACAACCGCAACGTTGCGCGCATGTCGTCGCTTCTGGCCGGTCTGCCGGAAACAGTGACCGGTACGACGGTCAACCGTCTGTGCGGTTCGGGCATGGATGCGATCATTATGGCCGCGCGCGCGATCAAATCGGGTGAAGCTGATCTGATGATTGCCGGCGGCGTTGAAAGCATGTCGCGTGCCCCGTTTGTCATGCCAAAGGCGACGTCGGCGTTTTCGCGCAATGCGGAAATCTATGACACCACCATTGGCTGGCGCTTCGTGAACCCGGTGATGAAGAAACAGTACGGTGTGGATTCCATGCCTGAAACCGGTGAAAACGTTGCCGAGGACTTCAACATCTCGCGCGAAGATCAGGATGCCTTTGCGGCCCGTTCGCAGGACAAGGCGGTTGCCGCACAAGAAAATGGCAATCTGGCCGCGGAAATCACACCTGTGACCATTCCGCAGCGTAAAGGCGATGCCATTGTCGTGGACAAGGATGAACATCCGCGCCCGGGCACCACGGCCGAAAAACTTGCCAAATTGCCGACCCCGTTCCGCGAAGGTGGTTCGGTCACGGCGGGGAACGCATCGGGTGTTAATGACGGGGCCGCAGCGCTCATCGTCGCATCCGAAGCCGCTGTTAAAAAATACGGCCTGACCCCGATTGCTCGGGTTGTTGGTGGTGCGACCGCCGGTGTTGCGCCGCGTATCATGGGCTTTGGCCCGGCCCCGGCGTCGAAAAAACTTCTCGCACGCCTCGGCTGGTCGACAGAGCAGCTTGACGTGATCGAATTGAACGAAGCCTTTGCATCCCAGGGGCTGGCGACGCTTCGCGATCTTGGCATTGCCGATGATGATGCGCGTGTGAACCCGAATGGTGGCGCAATTGCCCTTGGTCATCCGCTTGGGATGTCGGGTGCACGCATTGCCGGCACTGCAGCCCTGCAGATGAAACGCACAGGTGGCAAGCGTGCGCTGGCGACCATGTGCATTGGTGTTGGCCAGGGCATCGCGATTGCGCTTGAAGCTGTTTAAGGCCGATAGCTGATTGATCTTGAAAAAGGTGCCCCTGTGCCGGTTGTCGGGCAGGGGCTTCTTTTTGCGTTATTGACCAATATGGTTGCTGGCGCGACACTAGTGTCTATCGACTTGATTTCACACCTGTTTGAATGGTGGATGATACCTGATGAGCGTTTCGCCCTTTGACTCTGCCTTGCTGGGGGATCTGTTTTCCGATCCGGAAATTGCCGCACTGTTTGACGACCGTGCGCAGATTGCATCCATGCTGCTATTTGAATCGGCCCTTGCCGCGGCCGAGGCGCGCGCAGGTCTGATCCCCCAACAAAGTGCGGTTCGCATTGCTGATGTGTGCCGCGACTTCGAACCAGATCCGGCAACGCTTGCGGGACCAACGGCGCGTGCCGGTGTCCCGGTCCCGGCATTGATCAAGGCGTTGAAGGCGGAAATTGGCGGCGAAGACGCACGATACGTTCATTTTGGTGCCACCAGCCAGGACGTGGTTGATACGGCGCTTGTTTTGCAGCTGCGCGATGCGATTGCGATTATTCGCCGCCGTATTCGCAAACTGGCCAAGGCGCTTTCAGCGCATGCCGATACCCACCGCAAAACGGTGATGATTGGCCGAACACGATCCCAACAGGCTGTGCCCACCACGTTTGGCTTGAAGGCTGCCGGATGGTTGGCACCACTCGTGCGGATCGATCACCGGATTGAAAGCCTGTCATCGGACTTGCTGCGCATTTCGTTTGGCGGGGCTGCAGGCACGTTGGCCTCCATCGGGGTTAAGGCTGCAGACGTCGAAAGCAACCTTTCCGAAGAACTTGATCTTCCGCTTGCAGATATGCCCTGGCATGCCCAGCGTGACGTTCTTGTTGATTTCGCAAGTCAGTTAACGGCGTTAACCGGCGCGCTAGGCAAGATGGGGCAGGACTTGGTTCTGCTGGCACAGTCCGAAATTGCCGAAGTGCAGCCAGGCAAGGGCGGCGGGTCATCGACCATGCCGCATAAATCCAA